>JADGDA010000021.1 GCA_015228695.1 Alphaproteobacteria bacterium | reverse complement strand
AGCTACGCCTCGACCAAAAATAATCGGCTACGCCTCGACCAAAAATAACCCGCGCGGAAACCGCATTACTGAAACACGAATATTTCCCTTTGCCGGTCGAACGTCACCGCCAGAACTTGCGCGGGTTTCAGGGTGACGGTTTCCTCCCGGACGAAATCATACCCCGCCTCGCGCGGCGTGTTGCGCATGCGCAGGGCGATCTTGTGGGTACCCGCCGGAACCGGGAAGCGCTGATAGACGTTCGATGCGCCATCCCGTGACAGACCGGCCGGCGCGGCCACTTGGCTCAACGCCGGCCTGCCGTCCAGGACCAGTTCCACCACCACCGGGGCGCGTTCGCGTTGGCAGACCGTTTTCGTCCGCATGTTGGGCGACAGCTTGGCCAACTCCTCCGGGGTCCGTTCGCGGCAGGCCGCCGTGCGGACGCCGTCCACCGCCAGACTTACTTTGATCAAGGCCAGACCGTGAGGAAACGCCTCGTAGACGGGCCAGGAGGAAAAGACACCGACCACGGCGGCAAAAGCGGCCAGGGTGACGCTCAATCCCACGACGCGGACGGTCAGGTTCTGTTGGCGCTTCATCGGGCGTCTCCCCGTCTGGACAGGGGCGGCAATACCTTCAGGCGGTCACGGAAATCCACGACATCGTCCAGCAGATTCTCGCCGCCGGGGGAGCCGATCCAGGACAACAGCATCCGTTCCCGAGGCACCCGCGCGCGCAATTCCGGGGGACGCTCGCCCGTGATCCGTTGTTCGGTCCACAGAATGCCCAGACGGTGGAAACAGTCTCCCTCGCGGCATCCGGTCAGAACCAAGCCGTCGATCCGTCCCCGATTGAACGCGAAGTCGATGAACGAGGGGGAAATCATCCCGACGCAGGGCAGAGTGAGCACCGCGATCCCGCCGCTTTTCAGGGCGGCCAGATCGGCCCCGCGCTCGCAGCCGACCACCAGCACCCGTGGGCTTTGATCCAGGCCGGAGACCGCCCCGGTCAAACGTTCCCGCAGGACGGTCAGCGGGAGATCGGGCAGATAGATTCCCGCCTCGGGAGCCTCATCCGAGCGATAGGGCGAGCCGGTCGGACAGGCCCCGAAGCAGATGCCGCATCCGGTGCACAGGGACGGGTCGACCACCGCGATCTTGGAAAACCGGCTTCCGTCGGTGCGGGACGCCATGGTGACGGCTCCGAACGGGCAATCGGCGAAGCAGCGGGTGCAGCCATTGCAGTTCGGGGGATCGATGACGGCCTTCGGGGGCACGGGCGGCCGCTTGGTCAGGGGCACCAGCGACAGAAGAATGCTGCCGCCGACGGTCAGAGCCCACAACGCCGCCGCCCCCCACTCGTCATAGAGCGGATAGAAGGCGAGGTAGAACCAGTCCATGTGCAGTTCCCGCGCCACCAGACCAAGATCGGCCATGGGGTGGCTGACCGCCGGCTTGACCAGCGACAGGACCGTCAGCATCGCGAACGCGCCGATGGCCAGGCCCTTGGGCGGATTCGTCTCGGCATGACTGATGCGCAGCAGGTGAATCCACATGATGAACAGCAGCGTGAGCGGGGCGAAGATATGGATGAAGATCAAAAGGGTGAAGAAGCGGTCGGACAGGCTGCCCCGGGTGAGAAAATTGTTGGCGATGGCCTCGCTGAAGATGCCCAGCGAATCCAGCCATTCCATCGACGCGATCGCCACGTACTGGGCCATTTGGTCCCAGACCAGCCAATAGCCCGTGATCCCCGACGTCAGCACGAACCAGATGAGGGGAATTCCGGTGAACCAGGCGAACCAGCGGGCGCCGGTGTAGCGGCCCTTGGCGAACTCCCGGGTCATGTGGATCATCATGACCACCACCATGGCGTCGGAGCCGTACCGGTGCAGGCTGCGCATCACCCCGCCCAGATACCACTGGGTATGGGTGAGATACTCGATGGCCTCGAACGCCGACACGGCGCTGGTATCGAAGAAGACGTACAGGTAGAGGCCCGTCCCGGCGACGATCCAGTAAAAGAAATACCCCAACGACCCTAAATGGTAAAAGGGGTTCCAGGCCGGACCGACGATCCGGTCCATGGCCTCCTCCACGCCGAGAAACGCCCGCCAGATCGGGGCGCGCAGATGGTCCATCAAGGTTGCATGTCCTCTTCACGTTGTGTCTTAGGCGCCAACCGCCGCCAGTTGGCCACCAGGAGCCAGCCCACGGCGATCAGGCTGAGAAACCCGACCGCGCCTTCGATATAAAGGCTGTAATCCACCCGGTACCGCTCCGTCCTCGGATCGTAGACCGTGCAGAAAAGCCGCACCCGCTCCAGAAGGGCGGAGAGGCGGACCGAGCCGCTCAAGGCCCCGGAGACCAGGTCCTTCAGGGGGTCGATCAACTGGTACGAGGGGAAATTGTTGCCGTAGACCTGATTGGCGACCCGCCCCTCCCGGTCCAGCAACGTCGTCTGCGCGAGATGGTCGAAGCCTTGGCTCGACCCCCAGAACTGAAACCCGACGTCCTCCGCCAGACCGATCACCGAGGGCAGTTCGCCGCTCAGGAAGGCCCAGTTGGAGACGTTCCCGAGTCCGTTGGCCTTGGCGAAGGCACGCATGGCGACCTCCGAATCCATTCGCGTGTCGAACCCCACCGTCACCACCGAGAAGGCGTCCCGGCCCATCAGACCGGCCGCCTCGTCCACCGCGCGGGCGAGGGTCTGGGTGATCTGGGGGCAGACATGGTCGCAACTGGTATAAACGAAACTGATCACCAGCGGCTTGCCCCGGAAATCCGAAAGCCGGAGCGTCTTTCCCCCGCTGTCCGTGAAGGCGTGGTCGCCGACCTGCCGGCCGATGGCGGCCCGGCTCACCTCCAGGGCGGACTCTTGGGTCGGAGCCTTCGCGGACAAGGAACCGGCGGGAACCGCCACGGCCAGGACAGCCGCCAAAATCTTGCCCAGCATCACAACACTCCAACCGCGGGGATGGCAGAGGAAAACGCCAAACCCCCGCATTTTACACACATTCGAGTGTTGATGAAAGTAAATTAAGATAACTTACAAAAAAAATCGGGTGGCATCTCTGCCACCCGTTAGTCTACTTGCGCATGTTATTTTACTTCATGAGCCACAATTCCGACAGATACTTCCAGTTGACGTAGTAGTACAAGACGAACGTGGTCAGGAAGACCAGAGCCAGAACAAACGTTCCGGGTACCTCCAGGGTTCCGGCACTGCCGTGCCGGACCGACTCCGCAGCGGAAGGCTGGGCCGGGGCGGGAGCCTTGGCGGCCGCCCGCTTCGGCTCTCCGAACAGGATGGTTCCAACCATGATCAGGATATAGGCGAGCGCCCCGATGGAGCCGATGACCGAGAAGATGCCGGCCAGGGCCATCATGAGATAGGCGGCCGCCGAAAAGTCGAACTTCAGAACGGCGTCGGCGAAGCTCATGTCCCAGTGACGACGGGGCACGCCCAAGGTCCCCGCGCCCATCTGGAACACCGCGACGAAGCCCATGCCGATGCCGAACAGGTACGGCTGCCACTTGGCAAGACCCGGCATGACCAGCTCCTTCTGCCACAGGAAGGGCACGACGAAGTAGCTGACGGCCATGAAGGCGAGGGTGGTTCCGACCGCCACCGTACCGTGGAAATGGCCGACGACGTAGATCGTGTTGTGGATGATCAGGTTGATCTGCTCGACGCCCATGGTGACGCCGGTGATGCCGCCCAGGAAGCCGAACAGGACCAGCGACAGGAACATGCCGGAGAAGACCGGATTGCCCCAGGGAGCCTTGCGCAGCCACTCGAACAGACCCTTGTTGTAGCCCTTCTTGCGCTGAGCCGCCTCGATGGCTCCCGGCACCGTCAGGCCGTGGATCATGCTGGCCAGAACCGCGAGGTACATGGCGTAGCTGGTGTTCCAGATCTTGTATTCCGAGCTGAGGCCGGGCTCCACCAGGAGATGGTGGGCGCTGGCGATTTGCAGGAACAGGATATAGAGCAGGAACGCCCCACGGCTGACCTTTTCCGACAGGGGCTTGGCGCCGAACAGAATGGCCGCGATGGCGTACCAGATGGCGATCTGGGCCGACACGTTGATCTGCTGCGACGAGTGGCCCATGCCCCACCAGATCACCTTGTACAGCAGGGGATCGATGTAGCTGACGATGCCCACGGACCACAAAAGGGTCGGGATCAGGATGACCGCGCCCGAGGCGATGGTGAACACGGCGATGATCGCCGCGACCATGGCTCCGAAGGTCACCAGCGGGATCGAGCCTTCGTAGGTGCGCTCCCTCTTGGCGATCACCAGGGTTCCGAAGAACACGCCGCAGGCGATCAGGGCTCCCACCGCGAACAGGATGAGCCCCAGATAGAACAGCGGATGCGCGCGCATCGGGACGTAGGAGGTGAACATCACGCTCGCCTGACCGATGACGATCACATAGTTGGCGAACAGCGCGCCGATCATCATCAGCGCGAATGCCAGCCAAGCGAGCTTTGGCGTCGCCAGCCGACAGTTCAGAAGAACCGACGAGGCGAAATACAGAACCGCGACCTCGAAGAAAATGACCCAGACGAGAAGGATGTCGGTGCCGTGGGCCGTCAGAGCCATATAGAACAGGTCCGCCGGAAGCAGGTGCACGGCGGGCCAGCGGGTCAGTGCGACAAGCAGTCCGAAGATGCCGCCGATGAGAAGAAACACGACCGCGGCGACGGCGTTGACTTTCATCAACGCTTCCGCCGGCAGGTGGACGCGAAAGCCCGTATCCGGACAGACGCGGAATTCGTTAGTGGCCGTCATGGTCGATGCCCCCTCTGCCCTTATTTGTCCACGACCCGGATCTTGCCCGTCATGACGTGGTGGCCGATCCCGCAGAACTCGTTACAGACGATGGTGAACTCGCCCGAGGTCGTCGGGGTCAGCGTCAGCACGTGCTCGTAGTCGGGATGAACCTGGATGTTGATGTTGACCGGCTGGAGCGAGAACCCGTGCATCATGTCCATGGAGGACAGATGGAGGCGGTAGCTCTGCCCCTTCACCAGTTCCAGAATCGGCCACCATTCATAGGTCCGGCCCAGCATGTAGGCGTCGCCGCCGACCGGGGGACGGACGATCGGCAGTCCGGACGCCTTGTCCTCGCCAACCTTGTACTTCGCGGCCGCCGCTTCGACCTTCTGGCCGTAGGCCTCGGGGACCACCCGGTACGCCTCGTTGGACAGGTTCTGACCGCCGCTTAAATGCCAGAAGGGCATCATCGCGAACATGATCATCGCCCAGACAAACGCCAATCCGATCCAGAGAACCTCCGACCGCTCGATCGGCTCGTTCCACCAGAGTCTTTCCTTTGGAGGGAAAATCGACATAAAAACCTCGCCGTTTCTAGGGGGCGTTAGGAATCTGGAGCACCTCGATGACGCCCCAGATGGTGTAGGACACCGAGGGAACGACCACGCCCAGAAACAACAACAAGAACGGGTTGTCCAAAATCCGCTGCATAAGGGGAATCGGGCCGCTCTGCCCATCCCCCGCCGGTGAATTGCTCATATGTCCCTCCTGTCAGGATGCGCGGTAGGATCGGGCCCGCCGCCCCGGCGCTCGACGATGCGGCGGACGGCCCCTCCTCCCCGACCAATTCTCCCGCCACTAGACAGGGGGAACGCCGTCTCTCGCCTTGACTGTGATCAAGTCGCCTCCGGGGATCACAACTTTTTCGGATTAGGCGTTGCCCCCCGCGGCAAAATCCGGATGATGAGGGACGGAACACACACGATCGAAACGGGGAAAAGCATGAAAACCGTCCTGGTCTCGGTGCTGTGCGCGGACCGAACGGGTCTCGTCGCCGCCATCACCGGCCGCCTGTTCGACCTTGGGGCCAACCTCGGCGATACCACGTTCGCGGTCCTGGGAGGCGGCGGCGAGTTCGCCTCGGTCTGCGACGTGCCGGTGGATATTTCCCCGGACGAGATCCGGAAGGAACTCCAGGCCCTACCCGAAATCGGCGACGGCAAGGTCACGGTGGAGCCGTTTTCCCTGGCGGCGGATCACGGGCCGTCGGGCCGCGTCACCCACCGCATCGTCGTCAGCGGCGGCAATCGGCCCGGTCTGGTGGCGCGCCTGTCCGAGGTGTTCGTCCAGTTCAAGGCCAACATCGTCGAACTGAACGCCCAGCGCGTCCGCAACGAAGGCGGAGACCTCTACCTCACCCGATTCGCGGTCTGGATTCCCGGGCAGAGCGTCGAAAGCTGCCTCGCCACCGTGGACAACACCGCGGGGGAGCTTTCCCTCTCCTGCCGCTGGGAGACGGTGGACTCTTAGGCATCCTCCGGGAAGGCGTCGATGGCCTGACGCATCACCGGCCCGAGGTGCGGGTGGGGCAGAAGGTTGAGCACGTCGCGCTTGCCGTATTTGATTTCCCAGACCGTGGGCTTGCCGCCGACCGTGTCCTCGCAGGAAAACACGGCGGAATAGCCGGGGCCGTCGAACCCCTTTTCGATCCGCACGAACGTCATCTTCATGTCTGAACCTCCAAGAAACGATGGGGCGGGGAAAGGGGACGTCGCGCGCTCCCCCTCCGCTCTTGTCCGCGCCCTCCCCTGCGGCTAGATTGGATGCCTGTGGTCGCCGGGACGGGAGATTGCCGGATGTCCGAGAAATTACGCCGCGAACAGGCCAAAACAAAGGCGAAGAGCACGCGGGCGGTCATATTTTCCTCCGGCGCGGAACCCGCGTGTGAGATCGCTTCCCAGTTGCCGGCGATCTTCAAGTCCATCGACAGCGTCGACTCCGTGGATGAACTGGGCGCCCTTCTCCAGGACCAGGAGATGGACATCCTGTTCATGACCATGGGTCCCGACACTCACCGCGTGCTCGTTGCGCTCAAGACCATGCCCCAGGCGCAGAGGGTTTCCGTCGTTCTGCTGGCGCGCCCAAGCGACGACGTCGAGGACATCGTCGCCTGCATGGACAACGGCGCCGACGACTATATCGACTGCTCCGCGGCCCCGGCCCTGTTCAAGGCCAAGATCGAGGCCTCGCTGAACCGCCGTTCCAGACTGGTCGACGCCCTGGTGAATTCCGTGATCCCGATCGGCATCTCGCTGATGGCGGAACGGGATTTCGGCAATCTTCTCGACACGGTCCTGGAAGACGCCATGACCCTCTGCGGAGCCGACGGAGGGACCCTTTATCTGCGGACCGGCGACCAGAAGCTGGACTTCGTCCTGATCCGCAACTTGTCGCTCGGCCTTTCCCTGGGCGGGCAGCAGGAACCGCCGATCCCGTTCAAGCCCATTCCCCTGTATCTGGACCACGGCAAGACGCCGAATTCCGACTACGTCGCCGCCCGCGTCGCCCTCAGCGGCGAGACGATCGCCCTGGCGGACGTCTACCGCAAGGACGCGCCGTCCCTGTCGGGGCCGAAGGAATACGACCGGAAACTGTCCTATCACACCACCTCGGTCCTGGCCGTTCCCCTGCGGGACAAGGACCGGCACGTGATCGGCGTTCTCCAGCTCATCAACGCCCTGGACCCGGAAACGGGCGCGGTGGCCCCCTTCGACGAAGCACAGCAAAAACTGGCGGAAACCCTCGGATTTCTCGCGGCGTCCGCCCTGGTGTCCTATGTGGAGTGGCAGAAGCTCACCGGGGAACTGACCGAACTGCGGCTGGTGATCGAACAGGCCAGCCAGAGACGCCCAGGCGGAGCCGAGGCCCCGTCCGACTACTTCCAAGGCCTCAAGGCCAACGTCGACAAGCTGAGAAGCTGAGAAGCCGGCCCCGCCCCCGCCCGGAGAAATCCGGACCGGAGGCGGGCAACGTCCTTGGAGCGATCAGGCGTGAAGCCGCTCCAGTTCCTCCTTGACCTTGAGTTTCTGGCGCTTGAGATCACTCACCCGGTTCCCGTCCGGCATCGGACGATGGCTCTCCGCTTCGATAGCGGCTTCAAGCTGCGCATGTTTCGCCCTGAGGGATTCCAGACGCGCCTCAACTGACATCGCCAACCTCCAATGAAGATGCTAACCTAGCCCTCCATTATGCCGCCGGCGGCGGCGATTTGCCAGCGTCGAGTTGTGGTATGTGGGGCTCCGAGCTCAGGTTAACAAATGGTTAATCTCATCGTCTTGGCCGGGCTCGTCACGGCCATCCACGCCTCGCCGTCTGGTCCGAGCCAGAAGGAGGCCCGGTGATTGAGGGGGGGAAACCGTATGATGTGGGTGACGGGGGAGGCAGCGGGGGAAGCATGGGGAATCGGCCGCGTCTGATCGTCGGCATCAGTGGCGCCTCGGGCGTGTCCTACGGGATCCGCATGTTGGGTCTGTTGCGGCGGCTTGGGATCGAGTCCCATCTGATTCTGACCCGGGCCGCCGAGGCGACCCTGGCCGCCGAGACCGATCTGGCCGTCGCGGATGTCCTCGCCATGGCCGATGTCGCCCATGGAATCGACGATCTGGCGGCCGCGCCGTCGAGCGGTTCGTTCCGGACTCTCGGCATGGTCGTCGCCCCCTGTTCGGTGCGCTCCCTGTCGGAGATCGCGACCGGGGTGACGTCGAATCTGCTGACCCGGGCCGCCGACGTGACGCTGAAGGAGCGCCGCCGTCTCGTGCTCATGGTGCGGGAAACCCCCCTGCACCTCGGCCACCTGCGGGCCATGGCGGCGGTGACGGAGATGGGCGCCGTCGTGGCGCCGCCGGTGCCGGCCTTCTACGCCCGCCCCGCGTCCCTCGGCGACATGGTGGACCACACCATCGGCCGTGTGCTCGACCTCTTCGGTCTTGACGCCGGGACCGTCCGGCGGTGGCGGGAAGAGGGGTAATCCGGATTCACGGGGCGCCCGAGCGTCCTTGTTTACGCGAGGGCGAGGCGGAGGCGTTCCAAGCCGTCGTCGTCCCCCGGCAGACCTACCCGCAGCCACTCCGGCTCGTAGGCGAAGGCGCGCGTCAGGATTCCCTGGCGTCCCAGGTGGTCGGCCAGCCGCTGGGCATCGGAGCAGCGGGCGAGGCGGAACAGCGTCGTTCCCCCGAGAACCTCGATTCCCGCCGCGCCGAGAACGACGTCGAGCCGCTCCGCCCGCTCCTTCAGCCAGCGCCGGGTATCGGAAATCCAGGCCCGGTCGGAAAGGGCCCCGGTCCCAACGGCCATGGCCGGGCCCGCCACGGCCCAGCCTCCCTGGGCGGCGCGGAGCCGCCCGGCGGTGTCCCGATCGGTCAGGGCGAAGCCGAGCCTCAGCCCGGCGAGCCCGAAGAACTTGCCGAACGACCGCAGGATGACAAGTCCCGGACGTCCGGCCCAGGCGGCGATGCTCGCCTCCGGGGCGACGTCGGCGAATGCCTCGTCCACCACCAGAAGCCGCGCCCGCGCCGCCGCCCCTTCCAGGGCCGCGAAGGGGAAAATCCGGCCGTCGGGGTTGTTCGGATTGACCACCACGACCACGTCGGCTCCGGCGGCGGCGTCCAGGGTCGCGACCTCGGCCACTTGGTGCCCGGCGGCGGCCCATGCGGCCGCGTGCTCGGCATAGGTCGGCCCCAGTACCGCCACCCGTGACGGGGGGCGCAGCCTGGGCAGCCATTGGATCAAGGCCTGGGTTCCGGCGGCGGCGACCACGCCGGCCTGGGGCGGGGTCCCGTAGCAGGCGGCGGCGGCGGCCAGCAACGCGGCCTCGGCATCGGCGTCGGGGAGATCGGTCCAACAGGAGGCGGGCAAGGAAGGCAAGGGGTAGGAACGGGGATTGATGCCGGTCGACAGGTCCAGCCAGGGCCGCGGGGGCGTCCCATACCTCCGCTTCGCCGCGGCAAGATCGCCGCCGTGACGCGGAAGGGCGGGGTGGGGAGGGATCACGTCCGGGCGCCCGGACGGCTACTTGGGGAGAACCTTGGCGACGGTGGCTTCCAGTCCCTTCACCATGCCCGCGCCGGCCTTGCCGCCGTCCCCTTCCATCCGCGACGTGATGACGAGCCGCATGGCGTGGATATGCACCTTGATGACCTCCAGGGCATCCTCGCCCGGATTCTCCACCTTTTCCAGGACCCGGCAGATCTGGTTGGCGATCAGGGTGATGAGCTGGTAGCCGAAGCTCCCCCCCTGCCCCTTCATGTCGTGGGCGATCCGGAATATGTCGGCCAGATGCTGCTTGCGCTCGGCGACGTCCGAGGCCGCCTTTTCATAGGCCGCCTGAATGGCGGTCAAGTCCTCCTCCACCCAGTCCAGGTAGTTTCCCTGGAGGTTGGCGATGACCTGCTCCGCCTTTTCGAGGGCGGCCGCGTCGATCCCACCCTCGCTGAAGGTGACCTTGCTCTTGAGCCGGTTGGGGGGAACGATGAATTCCGCTTTATCGTCTGCCAAGGGAGTTCTTCCTCTGTTTGCGCGTGGACACCACCCACGCCATGGAACCACATATCGCCGGCCACCGGCAACGCCGATTTCCGCCGTTCCGGCAACACCGATTTCAGCCGTTCAGGAGGGCCTCGACCTCCGCCTGGCTGAGCGTCGCGTCTCCTTCCGCGCCGCCGCTCGCCTTTGCCGCCGCCTTTCGCCGCTCCTCGCCCTTGAACTCCATCTGCCGCCGCCGCCGGTCCGGCCCGAAATAGGTCGGCGTGCGCAGGAAGGCCCTCGGGGTCTCGATGATCGAGCGGATGCGCGAGTACAGCCCCCTGGCGGAAATGGGCTTCGCCAGGAATTCGTGGACGCCGGCGTCGCGCGCCTCGACGACGCGGGCCAGTTCGGTGTGACCGGTCAGCATGATGATGGGCACGAAGGGATTGGGGCTGTCCTTGCCGGTCCGCACCAGCCGCACGAAATCGAGGCCGTCCAGGGGGGTCATGTTCCAGTCGCAGATGATGATGTCGGCCGCGAAGACGCGCAGTTCCTTGAAGGCGTCGGCCCCGTCGCCCGCCTCCGCCACCTGTTTCGAGCCAAGCGAATGCAGAATGGCCTTCACAAGCGCGCGCATGTGCTTGTTGTCGTCCACGACGAGAAAATTCAACCGACTGAGATTGTAGCCTGCCATTGCGGCGCTATTCCAACTCCGGTCTTCGTTCGGCCCGATTCCGGCCATCGCCGTGACGCCGTCCCGCGCTGGCAACCATGGCCGTTCGCACGGGAAAAATCAAGGTCAGGTGACATCGCCGACGGTTTGCACTAAACCCGTGGCATGGACGAGACCGTGACCCTTTCCCCCGCCATCGACATCCTTGCCCCCGGCGAGCAGACGATTCCGCTCGTCTTCGCCTCGCCCCATTCCGGCTCGGCCTATCCGCCGGAATTTCTCCGCGAGGCGGCCCTTGGTCCGGACAGTCTGCGCCTGTCGGAAGATGTGTTCGTGGACCGGATCTTTGCCCCTGTGGTCGAGAGGGGGGCGCCCCTTCTCCGGGCGCTGTTCCCTCGGGCGTTGCTGGACCCCAACCGGGAGCCCTATGAACTCGATCCGGCCATGTTCGAGGAGGAACTGCCGGACTTCGTCAACACCGCCTCCCCCCGCGTGGCCCACGGCCTCGGCACCATTCCCCGCGTCGTCTGCGCCGGGCGTTCCATCTACGCCCGCAAGCTGTCTTTCGCGGAGGCCGAGCGGCGAATCCAGACCTTCTACCATCCCTATCACCGCGCGCTCGCCGCCCTGGTCGAGAACACGCGGGCGCGGTTCGGATATTGCGTCCTGGTGGATTGCCACTCCATGCCCTCGTCTACCGGTCCGTTGGGAGCAAACGCGCAATCGTCCCGGATCGACATCGCCGTCGGCGACTGCTTCGGCATTTCCTGTGCCTCGGCGTTGACGGCCGCCGTGGAAGCGGTCTTCCGCGCGCTCGGTTACCGGGTGGAGCGTAACATTCCATACGCAGGCGGCTTCACCACCCGCCATTACGGGCAGCCGGGAACGGGTGTGCACGCGGTTCAGATCGAAATCAACCGCCGTCTGTACCTGAACGAGTCCACCCGCGAGCCCCTGCCCGGGATGGAGGAACTCAAAGCCGCCGTGGCGCCGCTGATCGATGCGGTGATCGCCGTCCCGGAACAGGAGCTGTGCGCGTCATGAACGCCGTCATTCGCGATTCCCGGCCGGAGGACATGGCGGCGGTAACGGGGATCTATGAGCACTACGTGACCCGGACCACCTCCTCGTTCGAGGAAGCCGCGCCGGGCGAGGCGGAAATGCGGTCGCGGCGCGACGAGGTCCTGGCCCGGGGACTCCCCTACCTCGTGGCGGAGATGGAGGGACGGATCGTCGGATTCGCCTATGCGGGGTCCTTCCGGCAGCGGTCGGCCTACCGCTTCACCGTCGAGGATTCGATCTATGTCGCCTCCGGCCGGGAACGGCTTGGGATCGGCGGAGCCCTGCTGGAGCGGCTCGTCACCCGTTGCGCGGCGGCGGGATTTCAGCAGATGGTCGCGGTGATCGGCGATTCGGCCAACGCCTCGTCCATCGGGGTGCACGCCAGCCGGGGGTTTCAGGTGGAAGGCATCCTCCATGGCGTTGGCCTGAAATTCGGACGCTGGCTGGACGTGGTGATCATGCGCCGTTCGTTGGAGAACTGATGGTAACGTGGCAGGACAAATGGAAGCTGGTGGGCGGACTCGTCGCCGCGATGTGGGCCGTCGAGGCGGTCAACTTCTTTTTCGGTCATGCCTTGAGCCGTTGGGGGATCGAGCCCCGGACCCTGTCGGGACTGGTGGGGATTCCTCTGGCCCCCCTGCTGCATACGGGACCGCTGCATCTGTTGGCCAACACCATTCCGGCGCTCGTGCTCGGTCTGCTGGTGGCGGCGCGGGGCAGTGGCGATTTTCTGAGGGCTTCGCTGTTCATCACCGTGGTCGGCGGTCTGGGGGTGTGGCTGATCGGTTCCCGCGCGTACCATGTGGGGGCAAGCGGGCTGGTGTTCGGGTATTTCGGCTATCTGGTCGCGCGCGGCTTCGTCGAGCGGAGCCTTTCCGCCATTCTGATCGCCGGAGCGACCCTGTTCCTCTACGGAGGCATCGTCTGGGGCGTGCTTCCCCTGTGGCGGGGCGTCTCGTGGGAGGGCCACTTGGCCGGCCTGCTGGCGGGCATCCTCGCGGCACGGGCGGTCAGAAGCGACGCGGAAGGCGAACCGGCGTGAAAAGCGTCGGGAAACAACCTACAGGGCGATCGCACACATGCCCTGAACAACCTGTCGCCACGCGGCGCAATATACTCTATCATCGGCCTGATCTATGTCTCCATGGAAGCCCGCGATGATGCCAGTCAAACGTGCAGCCAATTCCGAAGTCGTCACGATTAAAAAATACGCCAATCGCCGTCTGTACAACACGGCGTCGAGCGCCTATGTGACACTCGACAGCCTCGCCAGCATGGTCAAGCTCGGGACGGACTTCATCGTCTATGACGCCAAGACCGGCGAGGACATCACCCGCTCCGTGCTGACCCAGATCATCGTCGAGGAGGAGGCCAAGGGGCAGAATCTGCTGCCCATCAGTTTTCTCCGCCAACTGATCGGTTTTTACGGCGATTCCCTCGGCGGGCTGGTGCCGCGTTATCTTGAATACAGCATGCAGGCCTTCGCGCAGCACGAAGAGCAGATGCGTTCGCTCATGCAAAACGCCCTCGACGGTCTGTTCCCGTTCGGCCACTTCGAGGAAATGGGAAAACAGAACATGGCGTTCTTCGAAAGCGCCATGAAGATGTTCGCCCCCTTCTACGGCGACAAGGACCGCGGATCGCCCCGCCTGCCCGGCGCGTCCCGCCGCCGCCTGGGCGAGGGCGCCCCCGGCGACGCCCTGGAGGAATTGCGGGATCGCCTGAACGCCATGCAGAATCAGCTCGACGAACTGATGTCCAAGAAGGACGTCTCCTGACCGTTTGTGTCCCCGCACCAGAAAAGGGGGGCAGTCCCGCTTGCCGCGTCGAGGAGACCGGAAATCAGGCGGGCCGGAAATTAGGCGGGCATGCCGCGCTTGATGCTGGACTTGACGCCCGGATGGTCCTACCACCGTGTCCATGGACGCAAAAGGGAGCAGACGGGCCATGGTGGACGGTCATTCCAAGCCGGTTGTCGGCATCATCGGGGGCAGCGGTGTTTACGATATTCCCGGACTGGCGGAGACGGAATGGCGTACCGTGGCCTCTCCGTTCGGGGAGCCGTCCGATCAGCTTCTTTTCGGCACGCTGAACGGGCAGCGGCTCGTTTTCCTCCCCAGGCACGGACGTGGCCACCGCATTCCCCCGTCGGAGCTAAACTTCCGCGCCAACATCGATGCGATGAAGCGTGCCGGGGTGACGGAGATCATCTCGGTGTCGGCGGTGGGATCGCTGAAGGAGGAACTCGATCCCGGTACGTTCGTCATCGTCGATCAGTTCGTCGACCGGACCTTCTCCCGGGTCAAAAGCTTCTTCGGGACCGGTCTGGTCGCCCATGTCTCCGTCGCCCATCCGGTCTGTGCGCGGCTTGGGGACGCCCTGGAAACGGCGATGACCGAGCTTGGCATCCGCACCCGGCGCGGAGGCACCTATCTCGTCATGGAGGGGCCGCAGTTCTCCACCCTGGGCGAATCCAACCTGTACCGCTCCTGGAACTGCGACGTCATCGGCATGACCAACATGCCCGAGGCCAAGTTGGCGCGGGAGGCGGAAATCTGCTATGCGACGGTCGCGATGGTGACCGACTACGATTGCTGGCATCCCGACCATGACCATGTTTCGGTGGAGACGGTCGTCAAGGTCCTGCTGGCCAACGCCGAATCCGCGCGTTCCTTGGTGTCCAGGGTGGTTCCCCGGCTGCGGGACCGGGACGGCCCCTGCCCGCACGGGTGCCATTCGGCCCTCGAACACGCCATCATCACCCACCCCGAACACCGCGACCCGGACATGGCCAAGCGCCTGGACGCCATCGCCGGGCGCGTCCTCAACCGGGGGTGAAGCCGATGCGGATGCGTGGAGTCCTGCCGGCGCTCCTGTTGTTTCTGGCGATGTTTCCCCTGGGCGGGTGCTACGAGACCACGGTGATGGTCCTGTCGGCGGAAGAGGCGGAACCCGTTCCCGGCCTGGAGGGAACCTATCTCCCACGGTTCAACCATTTCTCCGGGCCGCAGGACAAGCCGGACTCCGAGCGGCTGACCCTCAAACGGTCGGGCGCCGGCAATGACTACTCCGCCACCTCCGAAGCCGAGGAGGTGGGAACCCTGCGCTTCCACAAACTGAAGGACGACGTCTATCTCGCCCAGGTCGACAGCGGCCCTCTGCCGCTCGACCCGCAGAGCTACGACGTGGGATTCGTCCGCGTCACCGGCCGGGAACTGGTGTTCCTGATGCCCGTGCCGCCCGGAGTTCCGCTCCCAAAGGACCCGCTGCCAAGGGAAACGGCGGCAACGGCCTTTACCCGCTGGCTGGACCCCTCCATGACGGAACGGCTGCACACCGAATCCGAAAAAATAGCGGCGACGTTCAAGGTCACCCTGTCCGACCGGGAAGGAGGCTCCCTCCTGGACGGAGGAAAGGCCGCCGTCTCCAAATTCCTGCTCTCGCACCGCACCTGGTCCTTCGTCCCCTTCGCGGGCTACGTCAGGGAAAAATAGCCCGCCCAACCGGGTTGGGGATCACTTGCCCAAGTCGGCGAAGTTCTCGTGCCCCTCTCCGGCGATGGCCCGACGCTCATCGGGGGGAATCGGGACCGGCTCCGGCCAGCGGCCGCGCACCGGCCACGGCCCCTCCACGGCGGAGGCGGTCGGCTCTTTTTCGGTGAACTTCGGCTCCGCGGCGACGTCCACTCCGGCGGTGGGGAGCAGGAATTCGACCGGAATGCCGTTGGGATCGAAGGTATAGATCGAACGCACCATCCCGTGGTCGATCACGTCCGAGACCGGCATGCCGGCCGCCTCCAGCAACGCCAGCATCTCCCACAGGTCCTCCTCCCCCGCAACCGCGATCGCGAGGTGGTCGAAGACGTGCGCGCCCGCCTGGGGCGCCCCGTGGTGGTGATATGGCTGGGGGGTGGCGCCGGAAAATTCGAAGAAGACGATGAAGGAACCGTCGGGAAGGGCGAAGAAATACTGGCGGTTGCCCGGACCACCCTGGGTATAGACCAGCGGCAACCCCAGCAGATCGCGCCAATAGGCGACGGTCCGGTCCATATCGCCGGTAATGAAGGCCGGGTGGTGGATTCCGACGATGGTAACCACGCCCACTCCCGGGACGATCGGGTTCACCCGATCGCCCTGCCCCACTCCATTCCCGGCCCGGCGCCCCCATGGCGAGGGAGCGCCGGCCGGATTGGATCACGAGTGACCGACGGCGGCCTCGGCCTCGGCTTCGGCGGCTTCGGCTTCCACGGCTGCTTCGTGGTCCTCAAGCAGGAGATCGGCCGACGGAGCCGCTCCGGCGGAGGCCTCCTCAAGGGAACGGGCCACGTTGACCGTCACCACGACCGGAACTTCCGGATGCAGCGAGACCCGCACTTCGTACTGGCCCAGCTTCTTGATGCCGTGGGTCAATTGCACTTGGCTGCGCAGGACCGTGAAGCCCTGTTCCTTGATCGCGTCGGCGACGTCGCGGGCCACGACCGATCCATAAAGCTGCCCGCTGTCGCCCGCCTGACGTACCATGACCAGGGACAGCCCCCGCATCTTGGCGGCCACGGCCTGGGCCTCATCGCGGCGTTTCAGGTCGGCGGCCTCAAGCTGGACGCGCTGAAGCTTGAAGTGCTCCAGATTGCCCTTGGTGGCGCGCAACGCCTTTTTCCGGGGCAAGAGAAAATTGCGGGCATAGCCCGGCTTGACCTTGACCACATCGCCCATCTGACCGAGTTTTTCGATCCGTTCAAGCAGAACGACTTCCATCACCATCCCTCCCACTACCGCCGCCCAGCCGACGCTGGCGCAGTCTGACCCAATGTTCGACCAATCCCAACACGATAACGGCCGCGTACGACCACGTCGCCACCACATACCCCACGTAGAACGCCATCAGGACCGTCCGAGGGCTCCGCCCCCGGCCCGCCTGGGCATGCACGGCCGCAAGCCCCAGCAGAAACAACGGCAACCCAAGCACGAACCCGGCGTTCCGGGCAAGATACCCCACGTCTCCCGGCCCCGTGACGGCCACCCCCAGCACCAGCAGGAACGTCACCACGCTCCACGATGGCAGTTCCAGGGCCATATATCCGGGCGTCGGCCGCAGATCCCGCCGCATCCGGGTCACCGCCCACTGGGCGACGACGCCGAGGATCAACACCCGCAACGCCCACGACTTCATCATCTGCCACGGCAGAATCGGAGCCAAAGCCTTCGCGATCTCCTGCCGCTCCTCCTGGGACAGGACGGGAGCCCACGCATCGACGGCGTGCCGCACCGCCTCCAGCACTCCGCCCTCGATCCCCCCGGCGTGGGGAGGGGTGCCCACCAGAATCGACGCCAAGACCATTGCGGCGACCAGAGACAGAGCCGCCGCGATCTTGCCGATCGGATACCACTCGCCGTCCCCCCCCGGTCCGCGCCGCAGCCCCAGCCCCACCAGCAGCAGGGAGGGCAGAACGTCCACCAGAAGGAACGCCATCGCCACCGCCGCGCCCAGGGCCGCCAGCGCCACGGTTCCGACGGCGGCCGCGTACAACGCCGAACGGAACCCCAGCCCCAGCCCCGCCATGATCAAGGGCAAGGCCGAGGCGAAGCTCACCATCGCCCCGGCCGCCCCCCCGGCCAAAGCCGGAAAGAACAGCGCCGCACCGGCAAGTCCGGCGATGACGACCAGGACCGAATCCTTAGGCATCGCGTTCTCCGGACAAGCCCGCCCCCCGGGACGCGGGGCGGTCCTAGCTCAGCACGTAAGGCAGCAACGCCAGGAACCGCGCACGCTTGATGGCCTTGGCCAGTTCACGCTGCTTCTTGACGGAAACCGCCGTGATCCGGCTGGGCACGATCTTCCCCCGCTCGGACACGTAACGCTGGAGAAGCCGGATATCCTTGTAATCGATCTTCGGCGCGTCGGGAGCGGCGAACGGACACGTCTTCCGACGGCGAAAAAACGGACGGCGAGCGGGAATCATCATGCCCCTCCTTCAGAACGCGCGTCGGCGCGATATGGCCC
>JADGDA010000219.1 GCA_015228695.1 Alphaproteobacteria bacterium | reverse complement strand
GTTTTCCAGATACCAGTTGTCGTAAAGCCGTCCGCCCCGGAGCACCGACGTCTGATCGAACGACGCCTGCCCCCCGGCGGCCACGGCGAAACCCGTATCCCCCGTCCAGAAGCCCAGGACGGCCGCAAACGCGACGCCGACCAGAAAAACTCGTGTTCCCTTCCCCCGTACGTCCCAGTTCATGGTTCCCCCGGTCTGCTGCTGTTTTTGGCGGTCGCGCATTCCCCTGCCGCCGCGCCGCCCATCATACAGAAGCCGATCCGGATGCGAAAGTGGCAACCGTTCGGATTATTGCAGGTCGTGATCTTCCGCGCGGCGACGAAAAATTCATTATGCCGGGCCTCATTTGTGTTATCTAATATACGAAGGGGGAGGTCGGGGGCGGTTCGCGGTTCCGGCTCTTCCGTTGATTTTTTTCCATGTGGGCGCGGTGCGACTCATGACGTTTCGGTGTGCGGCGTTCGGGCTTGTGGCGGCCGCTTTCGTGTCCGCAGCCCTTTTTTTCGCCGGATCGGCCCGTGCGGAGGCCCGCGCGGAGGAGGAATCGGGGATTCCCGGAGGGGAGGTCACGGAGGCCAGGGGGGAACTCGCCGAGAGGGAATACGCGTCGGTCAACGAGCGCTGTTTGCGCTGTCATGGCATGGCGACGTTGAGCTACCAGGACCCGACGACCCAGAAGACGGTGTCCCTCGCGGTCGATCCCGAGAAGTTCGCCACCTCCAACCACGCGCGGATGACCTGCACCAACTGCCATCAGGACGACTACATCGAATATCCCCACGTCAAGAAGGCCGACCGGGCTTCCCTGACCTGCCTTGGCTGCCATCGGGCGGACAAGAAGACGAGCCGCTTCAGGATTCCCATTTTCGACGATGTCGGCCGCCAGTTCCGCCGCAGCGTCCATTACAAGGCCCTGCCCGAGACCTTCGACTGTTTTTCCTGTCACGATCCCCACGTCTTCGAGGTGCTGACCGCCGAGGCCGGGCCCGCCGCCGTGGTGAACTCGGACAACGCCATCTGTCTGAAGTGCCACAATTCCCAGCCCCGCTTCTCCGCCCTGACCCGGCATGAATTCCCCAGTCTCAAGCAGGCCCATAGCTGGCTGCCGAGTCCCTCCATGCATTGGCGCAGCGTCCGTTGCATCGAGTGCCACACCCCCCGCGGCGGAAACGACATCAACCACGAGATCGTGCGCGGCGAGGCGGTCGAGCGGAACTGCGTCGCCTGCCACACCAAGGATTCGGCTCTCCTGACTCGGCTGTACCGGCATCGCGTGAAGGAGGAGCGGCAGGTTTCCGGTCTTTTCGCGAGCATGTTGAACAACGAGGCTTACATCGTCGGCATGACCCGCAGCCCGGACGTGGACGCCTTGAGCTTCTTTCTCATCGGGTCCACGGTCCTCGGGCTCGGAGGTCACGGGCTGCTGCGATGGCTCGCCAGGCGGAGACGACGGTCATGACGCGGAGGCTTTTGCTTTACCCCCTGTGGCTGCGCCTGTGGCACTGGGTCAACGCCCTTCTGTTCCTGTCGTTGCTCGTGACCGGCGTCAGCCTGCATTTCGGCAGCCAGGCCATTCCGTTCGCCACGGCGCGCCAAGTCCATAACATCAGCGGCCTGATGCTGGCGGTCGGCTGGGCGTTCCATGTGGTGGCCAGCATCCGGTCCGGGAACGTGCGCCACTACATCCCGCGATGGAAGGGTCTGGCGGGGGATGTGATCCGACAGGCGAGGTTCTACGGCGTGGGCATTTTCCGCGACGAGCCCCATCCTTTCCCCCCCACCGCCGAGCGGAAATTCAATCCGATGCAGCAGGTGACCTACCTCGCCGTCGTGTACGTCCTGATGCCCGTTCTGATCGTGAACGGAATCGTGTTCATGGTTCCCGACCTCGCCGTCGACGTTTTCAACTATGGGGCCATCTGGCTGGTGGCCGGCCTGCATTACCTGGTGGCGCTGTTTTTGTTTCTGTTCATGCTGGGGCATGTCTATCTGGCGACCGCGGGAGAGACCGTCACCTCCGAGTTTCACAAGATGACCAGGGGATGGGTGGACGTGGAGGAGAAGGGCGATGAGTGAATCCGAACGCAGGCACTCGCGGCGCGGCAAGGCCTGGGCGATCGTCGCCGCGATCATCCTGGGCGTCGCGGCCCTGTCTCCGTGGCTCTATCCCATGGCCTTCGAGGCCTACACGGGGGTGGTCAACGGCCCCCTGACCTACGAGAGCAGCCACAAGGTCAGCGACAGGGAGTTCGAGACCGTGGCGGAGCAGCTCACCCACGGGGCCCGGCTCAAGCGGGCGCAGGAGGTGACGGCCGGGGAAGCCGATGACTTCGCCCGTGGCCGCAAGACGGACATGCTGATGAGCACCCGTTCGTTCGCCGCCTCCGGCCAGTTCCCCCATATCGGCTATTTCCGGGACGCCGGAATCCGTGGATACGACGGCCCCTCCACCTGTCTCAAGTGCCATGAGACCATCGTCGTCCGGGACCTGGACGGCGAAAAGAAGATCGTGAACACCCTCGACGACGTGATCGAGTCCGTCCACTACAAGTTCCAGCACACCGCCTCCGGGTTCACCACCTTCGGCTATGACGGGCGCGAGGTGAATTCCAAGGACACCCGCCCCATTCCGGTGGGCAAGATCGACCGGGCCTGCGGCATTCCGGGGAGCTTTTCGTGGACCGGCTGGGCCGCGCTCATCGATACGAAGCCCGCCGAGGCCAAGGGCGCGACCGTGGTCCGCAGCGAGGGTTGCGGCCAGTGCCACATCGGCGGCGGCTACCATCCCGCGACCGAGAAAATGATGCCGATCGGCGACGTGCCCAAGGAAGCCAAGATGGGCGTCGATTGCCTGATCTGCCATTCCCAGGCCTACGACATGAACCAGCGCTATGTGATCAAGGACGAGGCCGGGATGCGCTGGAACCAGGACCGCTCGCTGAAGGCGGCGCTGGCGGTCACGTTGCCGAGCCGCGACAACTGCCTTCTCTGCCACCAGCACAACATGGGCGGGGACGCCTTCGCGGAGAATGTGTCCGCCAAGAATCTCGGCCACACGAACCAGCGGATTCTGCACGAGGGGGCCAAGCGGGGCAATCCGTTCAGCGCCAGCACCGACGTCCACGCCGCGGCCGGGCTGGTCTGCACCGACTGTCATGTCCCCGAGGGCCACAAGATTCCCCGTGGGACCAAGGGCACGGATCTGGTCGCCAATGATCTTCCCGGACGGGAGGTGGCGTGCGAGAACTGCCACACCACGGCTCCCCACTCCAAGTCGGCCGACCGGGTCCTGCTCAACGGCCATGTGGACCGGATCGCCTGCGAGACCTGCCACATCCCCCATCTCCAGGACTACAGCGTCGTCCTCAGGGATTGGACCCATCCGGTGTGGAACGAAAAAGAAGGCCTGTACAGCTTCCGCGACGTCTATCAGTCGGGAGAGGCGGGCAAGGGCTTCACCTTCCTCTGGTTCAACGGCTATGGCACCTTCCTCGCCAACGCTCTCGGCAACAACCCGGCGGGAGGCACCGGCTACAACCCGCTGATGGACCAGATGGTCAAGATCGACGACCCGGCGGCGATCGCCGCCATCCGGGCCCAGGTCGAGGAGATGAAGAAGCAGAATCCCGACATCGACGTCGACCAATACGTCAAGGAGGCGACCAATCCCCTCCTGGCCCTGTCGCCGGAGATGCTGGAAAAGCGCGCCAAGTGGGTCGAGGAAAAGATCCGTCCGCTGATGAACAAGGGAAAGAGCAGGCTCTATCCGTTCAAGCTGTTCAACGCCCGGATGTACGAGGACATGTCGAATCAGGGACCCTTCGGCGCCATGATCCTGCCCTTCGACTATGCGGTCTATTACGAGACGGGCGACACCCTTGCCGCGATGACCAAGGCCATTCAGAACCCGATCGTCAAGCGTATGTACGAACTTCCGTTCAAGACGTACATGATGGACGAGTTCATGAACTATTTCGGCGTTGACTCGTGGTCCAACGAGTATCCGCTGAAGGACGGCAAGCTGAGGAACGTCGAGGCCCACTGGATGCGGCAGATGGGGACCCTGATGGTCAATCACGGCATCCAGCGTAAGGGGCGGACGTGCCGGGAATGTCATTCCGAAACGGGAATTCTCGATTACGCGCGCCTGGGATATTCCCCCCAGCGCGTGCGTGAACTCCAGAATCCCCCCGAACTCGCGAATCGGCAGTAAGCGGAGCCGCCGTGGCCGCCTCGGACGAGGTCCCCGCCGAGGGGCTGGGCGCGGTCTACGCCCGGTTCCTGGCGTCGCGGACGGAGAGTCCGGCGAGCCTCCATCTGGCGGGAACGCTCGCCCATCGGGCCGGGCGCCTGGACGAGGCGATGGACGCCTATGGCCGGGCGCTGGCGCTGAAGCCCGATTTCGTCGCCGCCCACGTCGACCGGGGCAACGCGCTGCGGGAACTGGGACGGTTGGAGGAAGCGGCGGCGGGTTACCGCCGGGCGCTGGCCCTCGACCCCGCGTCCGTTCCCGCCCACGCCAATCTCGCCCACGTTCTGCACGACCTGGGCCGTCCGGAGGAGGCCAGGGCGGGGTATCTGCGCGCCC
>JADGDA010000218.1 GCA_015228695.1 Alphaproteobacteria bacterium | reverse complement strand
GAGGGCCTTGAACACTTCGCCGAGAACCGCGCGAAAGCCATCAACCTCGTGCTGACCGGCAGAACCGAATGACCCTGTAATCTGCCCCAAGGCGCTTGTGTCCGAGCGGAAGTGGTTCCGGGAACTCAAGCGCTTCGACGAAGACTTCACCGCCCTCGACGGACAGATTCTGCGCCATTGCCTGCAAGAAACCCATCTTGAGGGGGAATGGCCTGAAAAATACGCGAAGGCCATCCTGCCCTTCTCGCTGTTCGATTCCGACCTCGTGAATGGAAGCGGCGGGAGGAACAAGAAGCGGGGCCTTCTCGCTCTTGACCCGCCGCCGAAGTTCGACCTCGTCATCGTTGACGAGGCCCATCACATTCGCAACAGCGACACGTTCCTGCATCAGGGCGTGCGTTTCTTCTGCGACAACGCCCAGGCCGTTCTGCTGCTTACGGCGACGCCGGTCCAGTTGGGGAGCCATGACCTTTACACGCTGCTCAACGTGCTGCGCCCCGATCTTGTCATTGATCCCGCCAGCTTTGAGCAGATGGCGGAGCCGAACCGGCACATCAACGAGGCAATTCGGCATTGCCGTGCCGCCGAGCCCGGTTGGCAAGACGAGGCGCGCGCGGCTCTGGAAGAGGTCGCGCGCACGGAATGGGGCCAGCTCTTCCTGAGGGAATCGCCGGCCTTCCAAGGCATTTATGACCGGCTTCAGGGCGATCCGCCCGGAGATGCCGAGCGCATCGGACTCATCCATGCGCTCGAAGATCTTTACACTTTCAGCGGCATCATCAACCGCACGCGCCGCCGCGACATCGGGGAGTTCACGACCCGCAAACCCGAAACGGTCACTGTCCCGTTCACACCCATGCAGGAGCGCCTGCATGACGGGGTACTCGATGTTGTCGCCGCCATCCTCGCGCGGTGCCATGGGCAGCAGAACGTCAAATTCATGATGACGACGATCAGGCGCCAAGCGGCAAGCTGCCTTTACGGCCTCGCGCCCTTTTTGTCCGACATCCTCAACGCAAAGCTTGACCGGCTCGAATGGCTCGAAACGAGCGATGACGATGCGGACCCGGATTTCAGTTTTCTCACCCAGGTCAGGGGGCAGATCGAAGACCTTATCGATCAGGCGCGCAACCTCGAACCACATGACCCGAAGGTCGAAGCCTTCGTCAAAGTGCTTTGCGACAAGAGCAAGCTGCCGAACAATAAGGCCCTCGTCTTCAGCACGTTCCGCCACACGCTGGCCTATCTCGACCGCCACGCCTCCGCGACCGGCCTGCGGATCGGCCTCATCCATGGCGACGTGGCCGACGACGAGCGCGCGAACCTCCGGCGCCGCTTTGCGCTGCCGAAGGACGACTCGGAAGCGATCGACGTGCTGCTATCGTCGGAAGTCGGCTGCGAAGGGTTGGATTTCCAGTTCTGCGATTTTCTCGTCAATTACGACCTGCCCTGGAACCCCATGCGGATCGAGCAGCGGATCGGCCGTATCGACCGCTACGGCCAGCAAAGCGAAACCGTCGCCATCGTGAACCTTGTTACGCCGGGGACCGTCGATGCCGACATCTATCAGCGATGCCTTTTGCGCATCGGCGTGTTCCAGCACGCCGTGGGCGGCAACGAGGAAATCCTCGGGACCGTAACCCAGGAAATCCATGACATCGCCGAAAGCTTCACCCTGACCACCGAGGAACGAGCCCTGCGCCTTCAGCAGATCGCGGACAACGGCATCCGCCAAGTCCGCGAGGAACAGGAACTGGAATCGAAGCAGGCGGAGCTGTTCGGACTCAACGTCCCCAACCAATCCTGGCGCTCGGACATCGAGGCGGCCGAAACTTTCTGGCTGTCGCCGACCGCCATTCAGGGATGCGTCGCAGCCTACCTCGCGGCGCGTATTGGACAGGACGTCGAGCATGTTCTTGGCGACAAGCCGCTCAAGACCCTGCGGCTCGGGCAAGAGGCCCGGACCAAGCTGCTCGACGATTATCGGCGCCTGCCGCGCTCCATCGAGCCCATCGCGCGCGCGTGGGAGAAATGGCTCAAGGGTTCAGCCCCGACCCTGTCCGTGACCTTCGATCAGGAAGCGGCCGCCGAGAATCCAAAGGCAGTCCATCTCTCCGTCGTGCATCCGCTCGTGCGGCAAGCGGCGCGGTTCCTCGAAATCAAGGAGCCGAAGTTCTTCTCCTTCACGGCCGAGAGCGCAGAGCTGCCGCCCGGCACACATCCCTTCGCGCTCTATCGCTGGGCCAAACATGGCGTCCGGGCAGATGAAGTGCTCGTCACGGTCGCGGATGATGCCCAACTCGAAGTGGCGCTCTTGTCTCTCTTGCGCGCCGCCGCCCAACCAAGCCCTGCCTCGCTGCCCGACGCGGCCACCTGCAACGCACTCGACGCGCGGCACCATGAAAAATGGCGCGACGCGCAGGCCAATCACATCGCCAACAACGAGCAGCTTGTGGCGCATCGCGTCCAGAGCCTCACTGTGAGCCACCGCGCCCGCTGCAAGGCGATCGGGGACCAGATCTCTCGCGCCACGAACGACAAAATCCGACTCATGAAGGAAAGTGAACTGGCGCGCGCCAACGCCGACTTCAACCGGCGCATGGGGGAACTGGATCAGGCGGCCCGCAGCGGCGACATCCGCGCGACCCCCATCGTGTTCGGAACGGTGACCTTTGTGGAGCCTGCCCCGCATGGCGAGTGACTACGGAAAGATCAAAGCCGACAACATCCGGGACTACGGCGAGAAGACCCATCATCTCGCCTTCCTGGGGCGACTCTACACGGATCGGACGCATTTCGTGTTCGAGCTGCTGCAGAATGCTGAGGACAAGAACGCCTCACGGGTTCTTTTCTGCCTCTTCGAGGACAGACTCGAAGTCCAGCATGACGGCGAGATTTTCGATGACCGCGATGTCCGGGGCATTTGCGGCGTCGGCGAGGGCACGAAAGCTGACGACCTGACGAAGATCGGCAAATTTGGCATCGGGTTCAAGGCGGTCTATGCCTACACCTCCGTGCCCGAGGTGCATTCGGGCGACGAGCATTTCCACATCGAGCATTATGTCCGACCGAGCGCGGCACCAACCAAGCCCCCCGGCGCGGGATGGACGACGCTGTTTATGTTTGGCTTCGATCCCGCCAAAGTGCCGGCCGAAACCGCAAGCCGTGAGATCGCCGCAAGGCTTCGGGACCTGACGGCGCGGACGCTGCTGTTTCTACGGAAAATCAAGGAAATCGAGTACGTCCTCCCCAATGGGGCTCAGGGAATCTATCTCCGGGAGGAAATCGCCGGGGCGCATGGGCGGCTGGTCACGGTCATCGGCGAGAGCGCCGGCAAGGAAGATAGCGAAAGATGGCTGCTCTTTGAAAAGCCGGTTCCAATACCGGGAGGCACCGGGTCCGTCGCGGTCGAGATCGGCTTCAAGCTTGATGCAGGTCCTAAGGACAAGACCGAGGGCATTGCGCGCGTCAAGGAATCACCCCTTTACGTCTTCTTCCCTACTGAGAAGCAGACCCAATTCGGCTTCCTCATCCAAGGCCCCTACAGGACGACGCCAGCCCGCGACAATGTCCCCAAGGACGACGAGTGGAACGCAACGCTGGTCAGCGCGACGGCCGCCCTGATCGTCGAGGCGCTGCATGCCATCAAGGAACGTGGACTTCTCACGGTCGCCGTCCTCAATGCGCTGCCGATCCGGCTGGATACTTTCGCGGGCGACGGCATGTTCCATCCCATTGTCACGGCCGTCCGCGACGCGCTCAGGAATAGCGCCCTCCTTCCTGCCGAGGATGGAACCTATGTGGCCGCCCCCAACGCAAAACTTGGTCGCGGCGACAAACTTCGGAAGCTCTTGGGCCAAGATCAATTGGCGGCCCTCTTCCCGACTAGCCACGAGACAAAATGGCTGTCCGGCGAAATCACGCAGGATCGCACGCCCGATCTCCGGGCCTATCTGCTCGCCGAACTCAAGGTAGAGGAACTGGACCCGGACGGTTTCGCCCGAAAAATCTCGCGCGCTTTCCTGTCGGCGCAATCCGACCCGTGGTTTGCGTCGCTCTACCGCTACCTTTCCGACCAGGAGGCGCTGTGGCGCGCGCCGCGCTGGCGAGGCGACACGGATAGTGGCGTTCTGAGGCTCACGCCGATCCTGCGGCTTCAGGACGACACGCTTGAAGCGCCCTTCCGGGCCGACGGTAAGGCCAACGCCTATCTGCCGCCGCCGGAGGGCTCCGATCTTCCATGCGTGAAGAAGGAAATCGCCGCAGACGAGCATGCCAGCGCCTTCCTGAAGCGGCTCGGCCTAGCCGAACCCGATATCTTCGACGACATCGTCCATCGCGTATTGCCGAAATACGCGGGGCGGACGGTATCGGTTTCTCCTGACGAACATGCCGCCGACATTCAAAAGATTTTCCGGGCCGTGGCCTCCGATTCCGAGTCCGGAAAAAGAAAGGTCATCGAGGAAGCGGGAAAGACGCCTTTCCTGAGGGCGACCAACTGTGCCGGGCAGGCCGCCTATAAACGGCTCCTCGACGTTTCAAGTGGATTTGATGATGAGGTCGATGGGGGCGGCGATGAGGTAGATCATGGTGATGAAGGT
>JADGDA010000217.1 GCA_015228695.1 Alphaproteobacteria bacterium | reverse complement strand
GGCCGACGCGACCGCCCACGAGTCTGGCGGCGGACAGCCACTTACCCACAGGGTGGGCCGCCCGGTCAGGCGGCCACTTTCCGGCCTTCGGCGTCGGACGGTCGCCCTTGCCCATCGAATCGGGCCAGACATCGTGCGCCATAGAAGATCGTCAGGGTTCCGTCGGCGTGCTCATGCACCCGGACCTTGGCTTTGACGTAGTGGTGACGGTGGCGATCGGCCGGGATTTGCAGAACCAGCCGATTGTAGCGCACCGTGTTGTCATTTCTGATCGTGCGTTCCTCCCGGATGCACAGGATTTCCCCCAACCCCCCGCCAGCCCAGGGCACGAAGGCAGACCAGCTTTCCGCCGGCGCCACCCCGAACTGGGCGTTGTGCGCGGGCAGGAAGGTCTCGCGCAGGTACCGATTGGCACCGTCCATAGTCGTGCCCCCTACCACCCGCAGTTCCTGCGGCAGACGGCGCTGTAGCGTGCCAAACATCCGCTCCGATCGGCCGCGGGCTTCCGGCGAATAGGCGGCGATCAGTTCAATGCCAAGCTGTTTCAGGCCCCGGTGAAACTGGGTCGGGTTGGCCTTGTCCACCTTCCCGCCGGCCTCGGTCGTGACCCAGTAGTGCGCACCCCGATCCGCGTACAGTGACCCAAACAGTCCACGCTGCTCAATCACGTCCCGGACCCCCTGGAAACTGCTCATCGTCCCTTCCTCCGCGACAAAAAATGCCGAGTAGATCGTGCTGTCGGCATCGTCCATCGTCACGATCAGGCCCCATGCTTGGCCGGAAACCCGATCGCATCATCCTCGGGAGTGTTGATACCGAAGATGTTGAACCACGAATCGGACCCGGGGGGAATCCCCCGCGATTCCGGTCAGCGTGAAAGCGCTCTAGCCGCCGGAAAACGCCGGAAGTGTCAAAGTCAAGCTTGAGGCGACGCCGGAACGGATCACCGGAGCCCCGGCGTTCGTGCGCGAGCACCGTTTTCCGGAACGGGTGTGGAATGATCCGAGGGTGCTGACGAAATCCAACTGCCCCGCCTGTCACTCCGCCGCCGAGAAAGGCCTGTACGACGATGACGAATAACTCAAGGTGAGTTGCCAGGAGGCCGTTGATTGTGATCGGTGGCTTCCACGCCTATGCTCTCTGTCTTCGGGAAAGCGATCAGGAACGTGCTTCCCTCGCCGGGGACGGACTCGACCCAAATACGCCCGCCATGGCGTTCGATAATTTTCTTGCAAACAGCCAATCCGATCCCAGACCCTTCGTATTGATCGACAGACACCAGTCGTTTGAAAACTTGAAAGATACACTCGACGTCCTTGGGATCGATACCGATACCGTTATCATGAATCCACGCAACCCACTCGGAACCGGCGTCGCGCCAATCGACCGTTACCTTGGTTGTTCGACCCGAAACCCTGAATTTTACGGCATTGCCGATCAGATTTTGGAACAAGCGGACCAGTTCGCTGCGATCTCCCGCCACGGAAGGCAGGCCCTTGGCGACCTCCACCACCGCACCAGCCTCCTGGATCGACACTTGCAGATTATCCAGGCTTTCCTGCACGACATCCGCCAGTGGCGTTGGCACGAACGGATTCCCGGTGTGTCCGGTGCGTGAATATTCCAGCAGCCCAACGATCATGGCATCCATGCGTTTCGCCCCATCGACGGCAAAGCCCACGAATTCCCGTGTGTCCTCATCAAGGCTCGGCCCCAGCCTCTTCACGATCAAGCCAAGGTAATTGGTGACCACCCTCAGAGGGGCGCGCAGATCATGGGATGCAGCGTAGGCAAACTGCTTCAGCTCGGTGTTGGCCGTTTCCAGTTGCCGCGCCTGTTCCGCAAGCTGCCGGTTGGCGGCCACGAGTTGAGCCTCCGTCTGTTTTCGCACCGCGATCTCGTGATTGAGGCGCCGGTTCCAGACCACAACAACGACGATGACAAGCGTTGCGGACAGGCCCGTCGGCATCACCCACAACAAGATCGTCTTCACGTCTACGCCGAAATGCACTTCGACGGCCAGCCATGTATTTTCTATGGCTGACTTTTCCTGACTGCTCATGGCCTCAAGGCTCTTGTCGAGAAGACTGACCAACTCCGGCCAATCCTTGCGTACGGCCATGGACAGCTCGAACTTGTATGACGTGGAAGCCGCAATTTTCACATTCGCCAAGCGAAGGCGTCGAGCCTCATAGGTAACAGCCCCCAGGTTGTCGATGAATGCGTCGATAGCTCGGGATTCAAGAGCGTTAAGACCGGCCGTGAGACTGTCGAAGAGCACGAGTTTTATGTCCGGGTGGTCTTTTTCCAGAAGTTCATGGGTGATGTAGCCTTTCACCACACCGGCCTTGTGCCCGGCAAGATCAGTCAAACCAGAAATGAAAAACCCGTCGCGATGGGATGCGATAACAACCGGAAAGGTGATGTACGGTTTGGTGAAATTCAAAAACGCTTCCCGCTGCTTCGACCGCACCACGGCGGGCAACATATCGATTTCACCACGCTTCAGCTTTTCCAGCACCTGCGCCCACGTCAGACCCGGAACGGGCCGAATAGTGATCCCCAGCCTTTTCGAGACAGACGCGACGTAGCCGGAACTGATCCCGCCATAGACGCCTTTTTCATCCATGAACGCAAAGGGGGGCCACAAAAAATCGTCGCCCAGACGGACATCGGGGCGGGTCGCCAGCCAATCCCGTTCTGAGGCATTCAGTTGCAGACCCGCTTCAGCCTCGCCGGCAGCCTCCTCCGCAGCCGACGGACGGCCCACCGGAAGACCGATTAGAAAAATTGCGCCGATAAGCACGGCAACGACCGACCGCACGGTCGCAATCGATGCAAAGGACGGATTCATTTCCCAGCCAGCCCGAGAGTCTCGAACGTCTCCTGAAGAAGGGATGGTGATGGTGGTTTCTCGACGAAGGCGCTCGCTCCCAAATCCAGGCATCTCCGCTCCTCGCCGGGATCGGCGGACGAAGTGCAGACGATGACGGGGATACCTGATGTCGCGGGCCTTTCCCTCATCTCCTTGAGAATGTCATGCCCATGGACGCCGGGAAGATTGAGATCGAGAAACACCAACAGGGAATCCGGGAACGTCCTGCCTTCGTACTCTCCCCTTCCGAACAAGAGGTCACACGCCGTGTCGCCTCGGTCCACGATGGTGGTCGGGTTGGCACACCCGAGTTCCTGGAGGTAAATTTCGATCAGGCGGGCATGTGCCCGGCTATCTTCGATGATGAGTATGGTCATACCGCTGGGAAGAATCATCGCCTTCTCCGTTCCGGCAAGGAGAAGAAAAACGTGCTTCCCTTGCCCAATTCCGAATCCACCCAGATACGCCCGCCATGGCGTTCCACGATCCGCTTGGCAATCGCCAGCCCGGCACCGGTGCCAGGATATTCATGGCGAGGATGGAGCCGCTGGAACATCAGGAATATTCTCTCAAAGTGGCGCGGATCAATACCGATACCGTTGTCACGGATCGAGACAACCCAGTCGCCATCCGTCTGCTCTGCCGCGACATGAATAACAGGAGAAACACCCTCTTTGCCGAACTTGACGGCGTTGCCGATCAAAGAGCGAAACAAAAGCGCGATCTGGGAACCGTCCACGTCGAGAACGGGAAGCCGATCATGAGCAACCGACGCCCGCTTGTCCTCAATCCGGCCCCGAAGATCGGACAGGGCTTTATCCAAAAGGGCATCCAAGGGGGCCGCCGCAAAAGACGATCCCTTGGAGCCGATCTGCGAATACACGATGATGTCCCGAATCAACGCCTTCATCTGGTGGACGCCCTCGGTGATGTAACCCAGGGACTCATCTGCATCCTTGTCCAGCCTGCCCCGGAAGCGATCAGCAAGCAGACGGGCATAGGGTTCGATGGCATTGAGGGGCTCGTTGAGGTCGTGCGAGGTAACGTAAGCGAACTGCCGCAATTCAATGTTCGACTGCTCCAGGGCCGCCGTCTTTTCCATCAGACTGGCAGTTTGGAGATTACGGTCAGTAACGTCGTGAACAATGCATTGCAGGCAATCCTTGTCATTGATCGTGACAATGCCGGTGTGGACCTCCACGTCCCTGATGTCCCCCGATGCCAGACGATGATGGCTTATGGCGAACAGCCGTCCGTTGGCCTCCGGGATCAACAGTTGATTGTTTTCCAACTCGGGCGGAACAACACGGATATCCGAGATGGTCATCGTCTTCAGCCGATCCACGGAATATCCGTAATAGGCCGCCGCCGTATTGTTGGCATCGACAAGAGAGCCATCGACCGGATCGATCAGAATCTTGGCCGCCGGGTCGTTCTCGAACATCTGACGGTACATCTGAGCCCGATCATGGAGAACACGGTCGATTTCAAGCCGTTCCCTGATCCTTTGGCGACTCCGACGGGCCGTGACCACGATGGCACCAACGCCAAGCAGCCAAATTGCCGCATGGGTGATAACCTGAGCAGTAATGGAAAACCGTTCCGCAGCAAAATAGGAAGCCATGGGAATGGAAACTCCAATCCCGCCGCGAACATCCCCGATCTTGTATCCCTGGAAAGCGTGGCACTTCAAACACCCCTCCACGGTGACCATGGGACGCATCATCCGCAGGTAGGACTGGCCGTCGATGTCCGAGAACT
>JADGDA010000216.1 GCA_015228695.1 Alphaproteobacteria bacterium | reverse complement strand
CCTGTTGACGGTTTTCCGTCGGGCAGCATACTTGCTCGCACATCCGATGTGAATGGGGCGATGTGAACGGGGCGATGTGAACGGGGCTCACCCCACCCCGTCGAGCACGGGGAGGCGGGCCTTTCTGACATGGTCATCTATCTTTTCGTGGCGATCGGCAGCGCCCTCGGGGGGGTCCTCCGCCACTGGCTGTCGATGCTGCTCGGCGACTGGGCCGGGCAGTCCTTTCCCTGGGGCACCCTGACGGTCAACGTCACCGGGTGCTTCGCCGTCGGGTTCTTCGCGGCTCTGACCGAGGCCAGCGGACCCGTGTTCATCCCCACGGAATGGCGCCAGTTCTTCATCGTGGGATTTTGCGGCGGGTTCACGACGTTCTCGTCGTTCAGTCTACAGACCCTGACCCTCGCCCAGTTCGGGGAGTGGCGGAGTTCCGCGATGAACGTCGGTCTCTCGATCACCCTCTGCCTTCTCTCCGTCTGGCTCGGGAGCCTCTCGGCCCTGTCCTTGAACAGGTAGGACACATGATGGACGCGGACGGAACGAAACGGCTGCCGGACGGGGTTTGGGTCTATGTCCTGGCCGCCCTGGTCGGAGCCGTGGCCGGGTGGAGACTGTGCGATCTGATGCCGCACGCGGTGACCGCCGCCGCCGCGCTGACCGGACACATCCCCTACCCCGCCGACAGCCTCCAGCACCGGATTCACGCGGGCGGCTTTTCCGCGATCGAAACCCTGGTGGCGGGGGCGCTCCGGCTCGGTCTTGCGCCGTCCGACGCCGCCCGGCTGGTGTACGCGGTCCAGGGCGGACTCTACGGCTCCGCCGCCGCGTTGACGATCCATGCCCTGTCGCGGCGGACGGTCGCGGCCCTGGCCGGGTCCGCGTTCTTCCTGCTGTTCCTCCCCTATGCCGGAGGCATCGCCTACAGCGACTACATCGTCGCCGTCTTTGCGCCGCCGACCCACGGAATCGTCGGCCTCGGCCTGATCCTGACCCTGGGGGCGACCGTTGCCGCCGGATGGGGGGCGGCCTCGGTGATCGTGCTGATCCTCGCCGTCCTGGCACACCCGATCATGGGGCTGTTCGATGGCGCCTTATGGGCCGTCCTGTGGGGGACCCGCCTCTGGCTCACCCGGGAAGATGCCGCCCCGAGGCTGCGGCGGGCCGCATGGCTGGGGATCGCAGCCCTGCCCGTCCTGGGCCTTCTCGTCTGGAAGGGGGTGACGGCGGGCGGCGGAGGCGATCCCCATCTGACCGGCCTGTTCTACGAGTTGTGGGATTACCACCGCAGCACCCGGATCGACGGCGTTCTCGCCCTGATGCTGGCACAGGTGGGGGGCTTGGCCGTTCTCGCGGGCGTCTGGGTCCGCTCGGGCGGGCTGACGGATTCGGAGGAGTTGTTCGCGTTCCATCTGATCCTGGCGGCGGGGTCCGGGATCGCTCTGTATCTCGGATTCCACGCCCTGCGGGACAGCCTGCCGCAGGCCGTGCTGATGGCGATGCCGAACCGCTTCATCAACATTCCCCTGGTGGCCAGCTTCCCGGTCCTGGCGGGGCTGCTCCTGCGCCGGAGGAACGACGCCCTGATGCTCCTCCCGCTGGCGGTCCTGCTGGCGGCGCCGGTTGCCGGCGAATTTTCCGGAATCGTGGAATTCCAACCCGCCGCCGCCCTTTTCGTCGGCCTGACCCTGGCCGTCCGCCGGCCACGGGACCCCGCGCCGGTCCAGGCGGAAGAACGTTTCGGGCCCTGGCGCCGCAGGGGCGTCGCGGCGGCCCTGACTCTCGCGGGGGTGGGGACCCTCTTGATCCTTCCCGCCCGTTCGCTGATGTCGGAACAACCGTCGGCCCGGACCGTTGCCGACCGGCTCGATGCCGTCGGCGGCCCGATCCTGTTCGCCGATATCCGGACCCTGGAGATGGTGACCGCCCTCTCTCCACGGACTCCGGTCCTCTTGAACATCGGCGAGTTGGATTTCATTCCCTACCAGCCCCAGGAAATCCCCCAGGTGGCCGCGATTCTGAGCGAGTTGTACAACGTCGATTTCGCCGACCCGCCCTCCGCCACCCGGCACAGGGGCGGCCTCATCCTCGACGACGCCCCCCTCGACATGGGCGGCCGGACGGCGACCCGGACCCACTGGGAAGGACTGCCCCGCGACCGATGGGGGGACTTGGCCCGGCGCCACGGGTTCGCCGCCGTCGCCGCGCCCAGCCGCTGGACGCTCGACCTGCCCGGCGTCTTCACCATCTGGACGGACCCGGATCGGGGCGTGCGCATCTGGCGCATCCCGGATTAAATTCCTGGGGCATCACGAGCGGAGGCGGTCCATCTCCCAGGCCCAGTTGTCGTATTGGCGGTGGTATTCCGCCAAGGCGGGCTGGTCCGCCGTCCTTGCGGCGAGGTCTGCGAGAAGGCCGTGCTGCGCCGAGGCGATGCCCGCTTTGTCCACATCCGCCAACCGGCGCAGCAGGGACCCGAACCCGACGACCACATGCCCGCCCCCCGGCTTCCGCGCCGCCTGGAGCAGGTTGTCTTCCATTCCGGGAACCATCTTCATCATCCATTCGCCATAGGCGCGGAGAAGGGGAACCTGATCGAGCAGGGCGGCGCGCTCGCGGTCGAAATCCTCGCGATCCAGAATCTTCCGGTCGCGGTAGACGGGTCTCGCCCCCGGCGAGACGTTGCAGGCCCAGCCGGCACGGGGAACGAGGTGCTCGGCCTGATCGGCCTCTTCCCGGTAGGGATAGAACGGCATGGTCCGGCAACGGGAAGGCTTGTCCGCGTGCAGGGCGCACAGGGCATCCGGCCTCAGGGCGGGACAGGGAAACGACGGGGGGACATAGACGGTCGGGACGATGCGCACCGCCAACCGCCCACGGTCCCGCAGTTTCGGGACGAAGCCGAGGCGGGTTGCGATCCCATGGTCCCGGCTGGTCCGCTTCACGGGGGTCCACACCACGGCCAGCGGAAAACGGCCCGCGTGGGTCAAGGCATCCCCCAGGGTAAGCGGCAGCCAGCCACGGCAACACTTGCCGCAGGCCGTGCAGTCAAAGTGGCGGTCCATCGCCGTTCCGGTTCAGGCGCCGTTCCGGTTCAGGCGCCGCAGCATTTCTTGTATTTCTTGCCCGAGCCGCAGGGGCAGGGATCGTTGCGGCCGATCTTGACGACGTGGCGGGGCGGCGGCTTCGGATTCATTTCCCCGTCCACGTACAGCCAGCGCCCGTCCTCGCGCCGAAAGCTGGCCCTTTCGTGGTGATCGATCCGCTTTCCCCGCACCCGGAACCGGGCCACGTACTCCACGATCCCCGTCTCGTCGTCGGGTCCGCCCCCGGTCACGGCCAGCACCTCCAGCCCCGCCCCCACCGCATCCTTCGCGGACGCCGCGACCTCGGCGGGGTCATAGTCCCCGCGCATCTCCGGGGCCAGCGTGTCGTGGATAAAGGCGTCGATCCGCCCGGTGGCGAAGGCGGTATAGCGGGCACGCATCAGGGTCAGGGCGGTCGGAGCCGGACTGCCGTTCATGATGGGGGCGCAGCAAGCGTCGAGGTCTTGGCCGGAACCGCAAGGGCAAAGGGTCATGTCTCCGTTTCCTGTCCGTCATGCCAACGGTCATTCTTAATGGCCGTTGGTATCAATGTCCGAGCACGCTCTGTGCCGCGATCCACGCCTGACCGAGGCTGAGGCCGGCATCGCCCGGAGAGACGCGGGACGCCGTCAGCGGCTTCAACCCGCGATCCTTCAGCAACTGCACCAGACGGTCGGCCAGAATCCGGTTGAAGAAGCAGCCTCCCCCCAACGCCACCCGGTCGGTGCCGCGCACGGCGGCGGTATGGGCCAGCCATTCGGCCAGGGCGGCGGCCAGGGTCCCGTGGAACAGCTCCGCGCCTTTTCTCGGCTCGCAGTCGAGCAGATGGGCCAGAAGGGGGGTCATGTCGAGCACGTTGTTCTCGGTGATGCGCCAGCCCCCGGGGAGAATCCGGGGCTCCAGGGTCATGCTCTCCAGGGCTCGCGGCGCCTGCCCTTCGTATTCGGCGACCGGATGGATTCCCAACAACCCGCAGGCGCAGTCGAACAGACGCCCGGCGCTGGTGGTGGGGGGGCAATTGACGCCCTTGTCCATCATCTGCGCCAGCATCCCTGCCCCATGGAGACCATCGAAGCGGCTCGCCACCTCCCCGCCCCGGCCCAGCCGGTGCAGCAGGGCGGCGGCCATGCGCCAGGGCTCGCGGGCGGCGAGGTCGCCTCCGGGCTGAATCAGCTCGGCGAGGTGCCCGATCCGCTCGTAGCGGGAGCCGTCCACCAGAAGCAGTTCCCCCCCCCAGGACTCGTTGCCGGGACCGAGCCCGAACCCGTCCAGGGCCAGACCGATGATCGGCCCGTCGGTCTGGTGCTCGGCCAGCAGGGCGGCGATGTGGGCGTGGTGGTGCTGAACGGCCAGCGTCGGCAGCCCCAGGGTCGCCGCGAAGCGGGTGGAGTGGAAATCCGGATGCAGGTCGTGGGCGACGACGACGGGCTCGGCGCCGGTCGCCATCAGCATGGTGCCGACCCGATCCTCGAACCGCTCGATGGCCTCGGCGCTGTCCAGCGTCCCGGTCGTCTGGGAAATATAGGCCTGATCCCCCCGGATGACGCAGATCGACGTCTTCAGATAGGCGCCCAGGGCCAGGGCATCCGGCATCGTCC
>JADGDA010000215.1 GCA_015228695.1 Alphaproteobacteria bacterium | reverse complement strand
AGAATGGCAAGGGCGGGAGCGGCCAGAGGCAGGCACGTCGTTTCGGCGAGCGCGATCAGGGCCGGCGCGTCGGGGGCCGTCTCCCGCTCCAGGGCTTCCTCCCAGGCGTCGACAACTCCCTCCAGGGGGCCTCGGGACAGGCGGTGGCGCGTGACGGCCGCCGCCAGCGCCTCGGCGACCGGGTGCCCGGACGGAGCGCGCCCAGCGTCGTCCACGGCGCCCAGAACGTCCCTCCACCACTGGAGCCGGATCAGCCGGGCGATCGGCTCCCGCGCCTTGATGCGCACCTGGGAAAGTTCCATGGCGAAAGCATGGAGGGCGAACAGGTCCTCCCGGAGGTCCGACGGCGCGAAGAGAGTCGTAAGGAACCGCCCGCGATCCTGGCAGCGAATCATCTCCGCCGGATAGGAGAGGGCCGTTTTCATGGGAGAAAACCCCGGAGAAAGACCATTCCGTCATCGGGGGCTTCACAAAACGGCCCCGTCCCTCTATTGTTTGCGCCGCTCTCGAAGTTGTTTCGTTGCGCCGTTTTGTAACCCAGAGGTCCGCAATGGCATTTGAACTTCCTCCGCTCCCCTATGCTCCGAATGCGCTGGAGCCGCACATGTCGGCTCGCACGTTCGAGTTTCACCATGGCAAGCACCATGCGGCCTATGTCACCAACCTCAACAATCTGGTGAAGGATACGCCCCTGGCGTCCCAGACGATCGAGGAAATTTTCATGGGAGTGGGCGGCGACGTCGCCAAGGCCGGGATTTTCAACAACGCCGCCCAGGTCTGGAACCACACGTTCTTCTGGAACTGCATGAAGCCGGGTGGCGGCGGGTCTCCGACGGGCGATCTGAAGGCCGCGATCGAGGGCGCCTTCGGCTCGGTCGAGAAGTTCCGGGACGAGTTCAAGGCCAACGCCGTGGGCAACTTCGGCAGCGGCTGGACGTGGCTGGTCGTGGATACGGACGGCAGCCTGAAGATCTCCAAGACCAGCAACGCCGACACGCCGAAGCGCCATGGGCAAATCGCCCTGTTGACGGTGGATGTGTGGGAGCATGCCTACTACATCGACTATCAGAACCGCCGCCCGGATTTCGTTCAGGCGTTCCTGGATCATCTGGTGAACTGGGATTTCGTCGCCGCGAATCTGGTCAAGGCGAAAGCGAAGTAATCGAGTCGGTCAAGGCTCCGGCGTGGTCGGCTCCTCGTGAGGGGGGTCAGGCCATGCCGGCTTTCTCCCTCGGGTCGCTTCCGTCGCCGGGAGTCCATTGGCCGACGAAGTCCGTAAGCTGCGGATCGGCGGGTTCGGGGAGCACGACCTTCAGCTTGACCATCTGATCGCCCCTGGCCTCGCCGTGGGGAATTCCCTTTCCCTTCAGGCGCAGGGTGGTTCCGGTGTTGGACCCCTTGGGCACCGTCACCGTCACCTTGCCGTCCACGGTCGGAATCGTGATCTTCGCCCCCAGAACGGCCTCCTTGAGGGTGACGGGCACGTCCACGTGCACGTCGTTGCCCCGGCGGGTGAAATAAGGGTGGGGGGCAATCTTGATCTCGACCAGCGCGTCGCCCGGCTCCCCGCCGGTGGGGCTGGGCAATCCCTGGCCCCTCAGGCGCAATTTCTGGCCCTCCTCGGAGCCGGCGGCGATGCGCACGTCCACCGTCTTGCCGGTCACCAGGGTCAGGCGGCGGGTCACCCCGTTGGCCGCCTCCTCGAAGGTCACCGTCAGGTCGTAGGACGAATCGGAGCCCCTGGCCCGTGGCCCCGCGCGGCCGCGCCGCGCGCCGAACAGCTCGGAAAACAGGTCGTTCGGATCGAAGGCGTCCTCGACGTCGAACGGGGCTCCGCGAAAGCCGCCGCCCGGCCTCCCTCGGCCGTGCGGGCCGCCCCGGAAGGGGGATCTCTCCTGTCCCGAGGCATCGATCTCCCCCCGGTCGAAACGGCCCCGCTGGGCGGGATCGGACAACAGGTGGTAGGCGGCCGAGATTTCCTTGAAGCGTTCCTCGGCCTTCGGATCGCTGTTGCTGTCCGGGTGCCAAGTCCGCGCCAGCCTGCGATAGGCCGACTTGATCTCGTCGGCGGTGGCGGAGGAGGAAAGGCCCAGGATGTCGTAAGGTGTCTTCATGTCGCCGGAACGTCCAGAGGGGGGGAGGGGAGCACGCCCACCGCGCCCTCCCATCCTCGTCCGGGTGAGGCTACCCTACAACGGGCGGCCTCCGCCACCGCCAATCTCCGGGTGGCCTCCGCCACCGCCAATCTCCGTCTCCGTCTCCGTGGGAAGCGGCTACTGGGACAGACGCCACGTCCCATCGGCATCGCGGCAGGCCGTGCCCCTCATGGGTTCGCTGCGCCCGTCGATGACCACCGTGTTGGTGAACTCGCGGCAGGGCTGCCTCGCACTGTTTTCGTAGGTCCTGGTCGGCATCACGCTGCCGCCGTGTCCGGTGTCCGGGTTGTTCCAGTGCATGGGCGTCCCGGTGGGGGCGCTTTCCAGGGCGGAGGCGGTGGTGCGGTTCATGTAGGCTTGGTCGGCGCGGTCGAGGGACTTGCCGACCTCGCTGCCGAGCAGGGCTCCCAGCATGGTCCCTCCGATGATGGCCACGGTCTTGCCCATGCCGCCGCCGATCTGTGAGCCGATCACGCCCCCGGCCACGCCGCCGAGGACGGCGCCTCCCGTCTGTTTCGGTGCCTCCTGCATACCCTGACAGCCGCCGAGAACGGTCGACGCGGTCAAGGCGGCGGCCACGGCGAGGGAGGAGAGTTGGGTCTTGGTCATCATCATGGAATTCGACCTTCCGGTGTTGAACTCAGAGCACCATGACACGCGAACGTGGCGAAAAAAGGGCTTTGCCGAGGGGTGACATCGCCCCGGCTCCGTGGTTACATAGGGGGGTCCGCGTTCCTGTCAAGTCAAGTCGATCCAGTCAGGTCGACGGGGGGATTTCCGTCGTGAATGAGGCCACAGATGGGACAACCGGTGGGGCCGATACGTCGGAAGACCCCGTTGCCCGCTTCCGCCGTTGGCTCGCCGAGGCCGAACGGAGCGAGCCCGAGGACGCCAACGCCATGAGTCTGGCCACCTGCACCCCGGAGGGGCGGCCCAGCGTGCGGATGGTTCTCCTCAAGGGTGTGGATGCGGACGGGTTCGATTTCTACACCAATCTGGAAAGCCGTAAAGGTGCGGAGTTGCTGGCCAATCCCCATGCCGCTCTGTGCTTTCATTGGAAATCCCTGCGCCGGCAGGTGCGGGTCGAGGGGCGCGTGGAGCGGGTGAGCGACGCCGTCGCCGACGCCTATTTCGCCAGCCGTCCCCGCGCCAGTCAGATCGGGGCCTGGGCTTCGTCCCAGTCGCGGCCTCTGACCGGGATGTTGGAACTGGAGAGGCGGGTTGCCGAGCAGGCCGCCCGCTTCGGCCTGGGCGCGGTGCCCCGTCCTCCCCACTGGTCCGGGTTCCGCGTCGTGGCGGAGAGGATCGAATTCTGGCGCGACCGGCCGTTTCGCCTGCACGAGCGGATCGTGTTTCACCGCGAGGGGAGGGGCTGGCGCGAGGAGCGGCTTTATCCATAGGGCGGAGGAGGGCGGAAATGCCGGCCGGGAAAGACGACGGCCGCCTGATGCGGCTTGCCACCTATGCTTCCGTCGGCACCGCCTTGACTCTGGTCACGGTCAAGATCGGGGCCTGGGCGGTGACGGATTCCGTGGCGTTGCTCTCCAGTCTCGTCGACTCGCTGCTGGATTTGGCGGCCTCCCTGCTCAACCTGCTGGCGGTGCGTCAGGCGCTCCAGCCGGCGGACCGGGAACACCGGTTCGGCCACGGCAAGGCCGAGCCCCTCTCCGGGCTGGGGCAGGCGGCCTTTATCGCCGGCTCGGCGGTGTTTCTGAGCTTCGAGGCCGTCCAGAGACTGTTCCACCCGGTCCCCCTCGCCACACCCGACGCCGGCATCGCGGTGATGCTTTTTTCCATCGCCGTCACCCTGGGGCTGGTACGGTTTCAAAAATACGTGGTCGCCCGGACCCGCTCGGTCGCCATAGCGGCGGACAAACTGCACTACGCGGGGGACATTCTGATCAACCTCGGGGTGATCGCGGCGCTGCTGGCCTCCAAGATGTTCGGATGGAGCCTGCTTGATCCGCTGTTCGCCCTGGCCATCGCCGTCTACCTCCTGATCAGCGCCTGGAGGATCATGGGCGATTCCCTTACCCTTCTTATGGATCACGAACTGGCCGAGGCGGAGCGGGAGAGGATCATCGGGATCGTGGCCAGTCGGGACGGGGCGCTTGCCGTCCACGATCTCCGGACACGGTCGTCCGGTCCCCGTTGCTTCATCCAGCTTCATGTGGAGATGGAGCGCGATCTGCCCCTGTGGCGGGCGCACGAAATCGCCGACGCGGTCGAAAAGGACCTCATGGAGGCCTTCCCCCACGCCGAAGTCATGATCCACCAGGACCCTTCCGGGTTGGTCGAGAATCACCCGGACTTCAGCTTCGAGACGCCTCCGAGGGCCGGAACCTGAATCGCAACATGATAAACTATCTTCAACTGCTTGATTCTATGGAAAATAGAGCCATTTTCAGATCGGCTTCCGTGTCGATGTCCACGGACCGTTCCGGCGGCATGGCCTGTCCCACCGTTTCGGGTCCCAGGAAAGCGCGGCGTTCCCGGAACCAGGGGACGCGGGCGGCGTAGACCGCTCCGTTGAGCGTATAGGCCGGG
>JADGDA010000214.1 GCA_015228695.1 Alphaproteobacteria bacterium | reverse complement strand
TGTCTACGTATTCCGCGCCACAAATCCTTCCAACCAGTGAATGTCGTAGTTTCCGGCGGAGAACTCCGGGTCGTCCAAGAGGCGCATGTGCAGGGGGATCGAGGTTTCGATTCCCTCGATGACGAATTCCATCAAAGCGCGCTTCAGGCGCATCAGGCACTCGTCGCGGTTGGCGCCGAAGACGATCAGCTTGGCGATCAGGCTGTCGTAATGGGGGGGGACCGCGTAGCCCGAGTAGAGGGCCGAGTCCACCCGTACCCCCAGGCCGCCCGGCGCGTGGTAGCTGCCGACCCGGCCCGGGGATGGGGCGAAGGTGTTCGGGTTCTCGGCATTGATGCGGCATTCCACGGAATGGCCCGTGAAGCGGATGTCCGATTGGGAAAAGCCCAGCGGCGCCCCGGCGGCCACGCGAATCTGTTCCCGCACGAGGTCGAGACCGCACACCATCTCGGTCACCGGGTGCTCGACCTGGAGCCGGGTGTTCATCTCGATGAAATAGAACGCGCCGTCCTCGTACAGGAATTCAAGCGTGCCCACGTTGCGGTAGCCAAGGCGGGAGATGGCGGAGCGGGCGATCTCGCCGATCCTGGCGCGGTCCTCGGTGCTGAGAACCGGGGACGGGGACTCCTCCAATATCTTCTGGTGCTTGCGCTGGAGCGAACAGTCCCGCTCGCCCAGGTGCACCACGTTGCCGTGGGCGTCGGCCAGGATCTGGACCTCGATATGGCGGGGGCGGCCCAGGTATTTCTCCAGATAGACGGCGTCGTTGCCGAACGCGGTCCTGGCCTCGGTGCGGGCCATCTGGATGGCGTCCACCAGTTCGGAAGGGCTCCGCGCGACCTTCATGCCCCGCCCGCCGCCCCCGGCGGCGGCCTTGATCAGAACGGGATAGCCGATGTCGCGGGCGAGCGCCTGCGCGTCCGTCTCGGACTCCACCGGCCCATCCGAGCCCGGAACCACCGGAATTCCGACCTCGCGGGCGGCCTTCTTGGCGGCGATCTTGTCGCCCATCATCCGGATGTGCTCGGGTGACGGGCCGATGAAGGTGAAGCCGTGGCTTTCGACCATCTCGGCGAAGTCCGCGTTCTCCGACAGGAAGCCGTAACCGGGGTGGATGGCGTTGGCCCCGGTGATGGAGGCGGCGGACAGGATCGCGATCTTGTTGAGGTAGCTTCCCGCAGCGGCCGGCGGCCCGATGCAAACCGACTCGTCGGCGAGGCGCACGTGCATGGCATCGGCGTCCGCCGTCGAATGCACCGCCACCGTGCGGATTCCCATCTCGCGGCAGGCGCGGACGACGCGCAGGGCGATCTCGCCCCGGTTGGCGATCAGGACCTTGTCGAACATGGCCTTACTCCAGCAGGAGCAGGGGTTCGCCGTACTCGATGGGCGAGCCGTCGTTGACCAAAATCCGGGTCACCTTTCCCGCGCGCGGGGCGCGGACCGCGTTGAAGGTCTTCATGGCCTCGATCAGCAGCAGGGTGTCGCCCTCGCGCACGGTGTCGCCGATGGACACGAACGGGGCCGCTCCCGGCTCCGCCCCCATGTAGGCCACCCCGACCATGGGAGCCTTGACGGCCCCCGGATGCTTGGAAAGGTCGGCGGGCGCGGAAGGCGCCGGCGACGGAGCGGCGGTTATGGACATGGCCTGGGGGGACATGACCTGGGGCGCGGCGGCGATCACCGTCCCCCCGCGGGAAAGGCGGACCCGCAGGTCCCCGATCTCGTAGGCGATCTCGGTCAGATCGGTTTCCCGCAGCACGAGGGCCAGTTCGCGGACCAGTTCGCTGCCCGTGGCCGACTTGGCGTTGCTCGGTTTGGTCATGTCGTTTTCCCGCTGTCTTTCGAAACAATGTGGGCCGAGAGGATGTGGGCGAGGGCGTCGAGCGCCAGGAGATACCCATGGCCGCCGAACCCGCTGATCATGCCGACGGCGGCCGAGGACACGTAGGAATGGGCGCGGAAGGGTTCGCGCTTGTGGATGTTGGACAGGTGAACCTCGACCGTCGGGGTTTCCGCCACCAGCAGGGCGTCGAGGATCGCCACCGAGGTGTGGGTATAAGCCCCCGCGTTGAGGATGATGCCCGCAACCCGCCCCCGCGCCTCCTGCAACCACGTCACCAACTCCCCTTCGTGGTTGCTCTGGCGGAAATCCACGGCAAGGCCCAGGCGTCCGGCATGGGAGCGGCAGGCGGCCTCGATCCCGGACAGGGTCTCGGAGCCGTAGACCTCCGGTTGGCGCACCCCCAGCATGTTGAGGTTGGGGCCGTTGAGGATAAGGACCGTCGGGGTCAACGGGCGCCTCCCTGGGAAGAGGCGCCCTTGCGCCGTTCATCGAGCCGGAGTTTCTGCTGGGCCAGGGCGTTTTCGCGCAGCTTCAACTCCATATCCCGCCGCTTCTTTTGCAAGGGGGCGATCTGCTTTTCCTGCTTCTGCGCCAGGCCCCGGACCTTCTCGGAGTAGGCGGCGGACATCTCGGGGGTTTGCGGCTTCCCCAGGTCCTTGCGGGTCAGGCTGATCTTGAGCTGCTCCATCGCGATCCTGTGGTCGGTCTGCATGAGCTGAACCTCCCGCACCGCCGCGCGGTACTCCTCGGTCAGCTTCTGCCGTGCCTCGGACAGGGCCTCGGCGCTCTCGGCGGCGGCCGACCCCGTCAAGACGGCGAAGGTCAGCACGACGGTCATGACTACGGAAACGAAGAACACCCGCACTCCAGTCTCCCCCGCGACGCACCGTGAGTGGTTATAGCACCGGACGGGCCGTGCCGCCATGGGAAGGGAAGGAGCGCGTTGCTACTCGTGGACGTCGCGGTGGGTCCGTTCCATGCGTTCGTGCCGTTCCTGAGCCTCGATCCCGAGAGTCGCGATCGGCCGCGCCTCCAGCCGCTTGAGGCTGATCGGCTCCCCGGTCTCCTCGCAGTAGCCGTAAGTCCCGTCCTCGATCCGCTGGATCGCCGCGTCGATCTTGGCGATCAGCTTGCGGTCCCGGTCCCGGGTGCGCAGGACCAGGGTCCGCTCGGTCTCGGTCGTGGCGCGGTCGGCGATGTCGGGTTCGAGCGTCGAGCCTTCCTGAAGATTGTGGAGGGTCTCGCCGGAGCCGCGAAGAAGCTCGCCCCGCCAACGCAGCAGCTTGAGGCGAAAGTACTCCGCCTGATACTCGTTCATGAACGGCTCGCTCTCGTCCGGCCTGTAGTCTGGCGGCAACGTGACGGTCATGCCTGTCGTATCCCCAAAGTGTCCCGGCGACGGCAATATATGGATCATTCCCGCCGCTCGCAAGCTCCGATCGATGCGGTTGACACGTCACCTCCTTGGCGCCACGCCCCCTCCCCCCAGGCCTCCCTCCGGGCGCCCCCCCAAAAAAGCCTCCCTCCGGGCGGTCCCCCAAAAAAGCCTCCCTCCGGGCGGCGGTGCGGGAAGCCCCCCTCGCCGGATTGCTCCGGACGCGATTTGATCTTGAGAGAAGGGGCTTGAAAGAAGGAAAAACCCGCCAACCCGAGCCCAGCCCGGGCTCGGGCGAAAAGACGGGGAAGCGGCGGCCCTGCGGGACCCCGGACGGCTACGCCGATTCCGAATCCACCGACGGTGCGGGAGACGGACTCGACGTCGAAGCCGAAGCCGAAGCCGAAACGTCCCCCCCCTCCGCGCTCTGCTCCGCCGCGACGGCAGCCTCGATCGGGCGGGAGCCCGCACCCGACGGCGCATCGGAATGGCTGTGGCTGCTGTATTCCTCGACCACCTTTTTGGCGGGATACTGCGCCACGACCTCGCCCGTGTCGCCGTTGCGGACCATAAGAACCGCCACGCCCACGGCAGCCTCAACCCGGATGACCGGACTTATGAAACCAGGGGCGGCCTGGGCCTGGGCCTCAGACTCCGCCGCATGAGACGCATCGGCCTTCGCAACGGAAGGAGAATGCGCGCTCGCCGCAGCAACGGCATCAGTCAGTCGTACTTCCACGACCAGCCTCCATCAGCAAGGACGGCCCCCATTCGGGGCACTTCAACCCTACCCCTCCGCCCCCAAAATGTCAAGTTTCCGCGGGTGTGAACCAGGGTCATTCGGTTCTTGGCTTTCTGACGACAAATCACCGTCGTCATGCCCGCCTTCGCGGGGTGACGGCTTTTCCAAGGAGAACCGAATGACCCTGCTCAAACCGACAGGGTGATTCGGTTCTGGCGGAACGGCCGGCGCGGTCGTGAAGGAAAGGCTTGATTTTGGTGCTGCATCCGATTCATGACCCAGATGTAGGGGATGGATTGGAGGGGGGGCACAAGTAGGATGCTGGCAGAGAATACGGAATCTGGCACACAGACGTTGTGGGACGCTTTCTGCGCGATGCCGGACCATCGTCGGGGACAAGGGCGTCGCTATCCATTGCCAGCATTGTTGACGATCGCCTTGGCCGCGATGCTCGCGGGGCGGCGGTCCCAACTCGCCATTATCCGGTGGGGACGCAAGTTGAATGCGGAGACGCTGGCGACGTTGGGGATACGGCGGGGGCGGATTCCGTGCCCCTCTGTCTGGTGCGAATTCTGGGCCGGCCTGAAGGTCGATGTGCTGGAAAAGCTCTTGGGCCAGTGGGTATTGGGCGAAACGGATCGTGACGAACTGACGCATATCGCCATTGACGGCAAGCGGCTGCGCGGCAGCCCAGGGTGATTCGGTTCTGGCGGAACGGCCGGCGCGGTCGTGAAGGAAAGGCTTGATTTTGGTGCTGCATCCGATTCA
>JADGDA010000213.1 GCA_015228695.1 Alphaproteobacteria bacterium | reverse complement strand
CCATTGCCACGGGCGGGCAGAACGGCGGTCCGGTCGTGGCGGGAATCGGTGGGTCTGCGAATATCGGCGGTGACGCCGGCTCCGTCGAGCGGGCGGCCGTCGCGGTCGCGGATCGAGACCGACACATCGGCCCGCGCTCCCGCCTCCCCGGACGGGCGGACGACGGTCAGCCCGACGGACCACCCCAGACGGCGCTGTTCCTCCTCCTGGGCGATAGTCCGGTTGTAGGCCACCCCCCGATCGTAGGCATGCTCCGTTTCCAGGCCTGAAAACGTCGTGGTGGCGAAATAGGCCATGATCCCGTTGACCACCACGACCACCAGGAACAGGGCGACGAAGATATAAGGGTACCACCAGCCGGGAGAACGTTGCCGTGCCATCATGTCCTATTCTCCCCCGGGGCCGGCAAAAAGGGACGCGTGAGTCCGGGACAGCCCCCCCGTTTTCTCGCTCAGGACAAAGGCCAGATCGTGATTTTTCCCCTTCAGACCCTTCCGGGGAGCGGAGACATAGACGCGGAAGGAGCCGACGCTGTCCCCCGGCACCGGCAGATCGACCTCCGTCGCTCCATCCCGGCCGTAACCGACGACGGACAGGCTCGCGCCCTCGATCCCCTGAACACGCAGAACATAGACCTGGGGAGCCCGCCCCATGTTGAGAATCTTCAGGGTGTAGCCATTGCGGATCGATCCGTCCGACATGGGAACGTAGAGCGGGCTGCGTTCATGCAGAACGTTGACCTCCAGGGTGGAGCGGGTCCAAAGACCGAACGCCATCACCGCGGCGACGGCGGCCAGCAGCGCCCCATAGATCAGGGTCCGCGACCGCACCAGACGCAGACGAGTCGGCGTTCCCTTCGAACGGGCCAACTGGTTGTTGGTGGAATCATAGGTGATGAGGCCGGGCGGCAACCCCATTTTTTCCATGATCCCGTTGCAGGCGTCGATGCACAGACCGCACCCGATGCACGCCAACTGGCTGCCGTCGCGGATATCGATTCCGGTCGGACAGACCTGATAGCACATGGTGCAATCGACGCAGTGCCCCCGGCCGTCGAAGGATTGACCGGCCTTCGCGGGACCGCGCGGCTCGCCTCTCCAGGTTTCATAGGTGACGATCAGGCTGTCCTCGTCGAACATCGACGCCTGGAAACGCGGCCACGGACACATGTAGATGCAGACCTGTTCCCGCGCATAGCCCGCGAACAGGAACGTGGAGGCCGCGAACAACCCGACGAACCCATACAATCCGAGGGGAGCGCTGCCGTCGAGCAGGGCGCGCGCCGTTGTCGGCGCGTCGTTGAAGTAAAATATCCAGGACACGCTCACGATCAGCGAGACCAGCAGCCACACCGCGTTGGTCGCCGCCTTCTTGGCGAGCTTCCCGGCGGTCCACGGCGCCTTGTCGAGGCGCAGCCTCTGGAGCCGGTCCCCCTCGATCACGGCCTCGATGAACTGAAAAATGTCCGTGTAGACGGTCTGGATGCAGGTGAACCCGCACCACACCCGCCCCAGGAGCGCCGTCGCCAGAAACAGCCCGATGGCCCCGAGAAGGAGGAGGCCGGTCAGGTAATAGACCTCCTGCGGCCAGATTTCGATGGACAGGAAATATCCGCGCCTCCCGGCCATATCGAGGAAAATGGCTTGGTCGGGAACGCCGGGCCCACGGTCCCAGCGCAGCCACGGCCCCAGGATGAACAACGGAACCAGGGTGAGATTCGACGCCCATTTAAGGACCCGGAACGTCCCGCTGACGCTGCGCGGCTGGACCTTTTGATGCTCGGCGTAGAGGGAGGGAGCCGCCTTCTTCCGGGCCCGTCTCGGAGCGGAAGCGTCGGCCGTTTCCTTTTCTTCTTCCAGCGTCATGACCGGACGGCATCCTTAGATTGCGGCAGGTCCGCACCCCAGCCCCCCCGCGATGCGGAGCGGAGCCGGGGCGGTCTTCTCCTACTTGCCGCCGCCGAGCGAATGGACGTAGACGGTCAGTTGCTTGATGGTGGTGTCGTCCAGACGTCCGCCCCACGCGGGCATGACGCCGTGCCTCGGAGCCTGGATCTGGGCCACGACGGCCGCCTTTCCGCCGCCATACAGCCAGAGCTGGTTGTTGAGCGCCGGGGCGCCGACGGCGGCCATGCCCTCCCCCGCCGCGCCGTGGCAGGCGGCGCACTGTTCGGCGAAGACCTGCTTCCCCGGACCGTCCGCCGGCTTGCCCTCCGCAAGGCCCGCCAGATAATCGGCCACCTGATCGATCTGTCCCGCGTTCAGCAGATTGTCGGCGCCGAAGCGCGGCATCTCCGAAACCCGGGTATTGGCGTTCCCCGGCGCGCGGACGCCGTTGACGATGGTGGCCTGGATCTCCTCCAGGGTTCCCCCCCACAGCCACTCGTCATCGGCGAGGGTGGGATAGCCGTGGGCTCCGGCGCCGCCCGTCTGGTGACAGGGGGCGCAGTTGTCCTTGAAGGCCACCGCGCCGCCGGCCTGGGCATAGTTGCGCAACGCCGGATCGGCGGCGATGGCGGCCGGCGTCGCGTCCTTGAACCGGGTGAGCCAGCCCGCCTTTTCCGCGTCCGCCTTGAGCATCTCCCCACGCAGCTCCGCGCGGGAACTGTATCCGAGAAAACCCTTGGTGTAGGTCGTCAGGGTCGGCCAAGCCGGATAGGCGATCCAGTAGACCACCGACCACGCGACGCAGGCGTAGAAGACGTAGATCCACCATTTGGGAATGGGATTGTTAAGTTCCTTGATGCCGTCCCACTCGTGGCCGGTCGTGTGTGTCCCGGAGACCGGGTCCAGTTCCACCTTTGCCATGTGTCAGCGCTCCTAATTCTTGTCGTCTCGGAGCGGGATGCCGCCGTAGTCCTCGAACCGGGCCTTGTTGCCCGGACGAAAAGCCCACCAGACAATCCCAACGAACACGACCATCAGCCACAGCCCCCAAAAAGAACGGAGGAAGTCGGATATCTCGACAAGCGACATGGAAACCCCCTCACCGTTCGATGGATCTGGGATCGAAACTCGTGAAATCGACCATGGTTCCCAGCACCTGGAGGTAGGCGATCAAGGCGTCCGCCTCGGTGATCCTGGCGGGATCGCCATCGAAATCGCCGACGTGGGCCTTCGGATAGCGGGCGAGCATATCCTTGGTCTCGGCCCCCGGCGTCGCCTGGGCCTTCATGTCGGCGAGGGCGTTCTTGATGTCGTCCTCGGTGTAGGGAACCCCAACCATGCGCAGGGCCTTCAGGTGCTCGGCGATGTCGGCGTGGCCGACCTCCGCCTTCGCGAGGTGCGGATAGCCCGGCATGATGGACTCCGGGACCACCGCGCGCGGATTGACCAGATGGGCCGCGTGCCATTCGCTGGAGAACTTGCCCCCGACCCGCGCGAGGTCGGGACCGGTCCGCTTCGATCCCCACTGGAAGGGATGATCGTACTGGCTCTCCGCCGCCAGACTGTAGTGCCCGTACCGCTCCACCTCGTCGCGGAACGGCCGGATCATCTGGCTGTGGCAGAGGTAGCAGCCCTCGCGGACATAGACGTTGCGCCCGACCTGCTCCAGGGGCGAATAGGGCCTCACCCCCTGGACCTTCTCGATGGTGGACTCGATGGTGAACAGAGGAACCACCTCCACCAGACCACCGACGATGATGGTGACGAAGATGCCCAGAATCAGGACCAGGACGTTGGTCTCGAAAATCTTGTGATGCTTGATCATTGTCCGTGCTCCTGCTCAACGGGCGCCGGCGGTGACGATTCGCGGCGTCTCGTAGGGCTCTTCATCGCGCAGATCGCCCTTGATGGTGCGGTAGAGGTTATAGGCCATGATCAGAGCCCCCCACACGAACAGGACGCCGCCCAGTCCGCGCAGGACGTAATAGGGATGCATGGCCTCCACCGTCTCGATGAAGGCGTACTGGAGGAAGCCGTTGCCGTCGTAGGCGCGGGCCATCAGGCCCTGCATGATCCCGGCGATCCACATCGACGTGATGTAGAGGAGAATGCCGATGGTCGAGACCCAGAAGTGGGTGCTCACCAGCCGCATGGAGTACAGCCGCGAACGCTTCCACAGCACCGGGGTCAGGTGATAGAGGGCGCCGAAGGACACGAACGCCACCCAGCCCAAGGCTCCCGAATGGACGTGGCCGATGGTCCAGTCGGTGTAGTGGGACAGCGAGTTGACCGCCTTGATCGACATCATCGGGCCTTCGAAGGTGCTCATGCCGTAGAAGGCGATCGAGGTCACCAGAAGACGCATCACCGGGTCGGTGCGCAGTTTCTCCCACGCCCCCGACAGCGTCATGATGCCGTTGATCATCCCGCCCCACGACGGCATCCACAGCATGATCGAAAAAGTCATGCCGAGGGTCTGCGCCCAGTCGGGCAGCGCCGTGTAATGCAGGTGATGGGGGCCGGCCCAGATGTAGAGGAAGATCAGGGCCCAGAAATGAACGATCGACAGGCGATAGCTGTACACCGGCCGCTCGGCCCGCTTGGGCACGAAATAGTACATGATGGCCAGGAACCCGGCGGTCAGGAAGAAGCCCACCGCATTGTGGCCGTACCACCATTGGGTCATGGCGTCCTGCACGCCCGCGTACAGGGAATAGCTCTTCACCCCGAGCAGGGACACCGGCACCGCCAGATTGTTGCCGAGGTGCAGCATGGCGACGGTGACGATGAAGGCGAGGGTGAACCAGTTGGCCACGTAGATGTGCGGCTCCTGCCGACGCAGCAGGGTGCCGACGAAGGCCGCGAGGTAGGCGACCCAC
>JADGDA010000212.1 GCA_015228695.1 Alphaproteobacteria bacterium | reverse complement strand
GGTCCGACCGTGTTCCGCCTGCTGCATTTCCGGATGCGCAATCCGGGAACGGTCTTCTCGCGGGAAGAGTTGCTGAACAAGGTCTGGGGCAACGACATCCACGTCGAGCCGCGCACGGTGGACGTGCACATCCGCCGCCTGCGCAAGGCCGTCAACGGAGAGGGCGAGGCGAACGTGATCCGCACCGTCCGCGCCGCCGGCTACGTGTTCGACGAGGCCCCCCCCACGGACCCCGAGGACCCCGACGACGAGCCTATTCGGCCCGTTCCTTGATGATGGCCTCGGCCTGCTTGCCGACCAGTTCCTGAAGGTGATCGAACTTCCAGGCGAAGGTGCCGACGCCCATGGTCAGGGAACGCAGTTCGACGATCAGATTGTCCATCTCCGACTGGGGCAGATAGGCCTGGATGACGTCCCACCCGCTCCAGCCGGGTTTGGCGTCGAAGCCGAGAATCTGGCCGCGCCGGGCGGACAGCGTCCGTTGCGCCTTCGAGGTCGAATCCGTCGGGACGGAAACCTCGACAAGAACGATGGGTTCCAGGAGCACCGGATCGCAAGTGGGCATGGCCTCGCGCATGGCCATGGCGGCGGCGGTCTTGAACGCCATGTCGGAACTGTCCACGGTGTGATACGAGCCGCCGGTCAGGGTCACGGACAGGTCCACCACCGGAAACCCCAGCGCGCCCCGGACCAGGGCTTCCCGTACCCCCGTCTCCACGGAAGGAATGTACTGCCTCGGAACCACGCCGCCGACGATGGTCTCGGCGAAGGTGAACCCCGACCCGCGAGGGAGCGGCTTGATGTCCACGCTGATGTCCGCGAACTGGCCGTGGCCCCCCGACTGGCGCTTGAAGCGGCTGTGCTGGGTGGCGCCCTTGCGGATCGTTTCCTTATAGGGCACCTGGGGACGGTGGGTCTTGGTCTCGACGTTGTACTTGCTGCGCAGGCGCTCGACCGCGACCTGAAGGTGGATGTCGCCCTGCCCCCACAACAGCAACTCGTGGGTGTCGGGGTGGATTTCATGGCGGAGCGAGGCGTCCGCCTCGCCCAGCTTGGTCATGGCGCCGGTCAGCTTGACGTCGTCCCCCTTCTTCAGGGCCTCGACGGCGACGGCGAAGACGGGCGGCAGCGGTTCGGGCCAGTTCGGAGCCGGGGAGGCGACGCCGTCCACGACGGCGTGACCGGTGGCGGCATGTTCCAGCCGCCCGAACCCGGCCACGGAGCCGGGTCCCGCCTTGGCGAGCTTGTTCTGCTGACTGCCCATGACCTGGAACAGCCCGCTGATCCGGCCGCCGTCGCAGGCCATGCCGTCGGAGAACTCGCCGCGCCAGACGCGGGCGACGGACAGTTTGCCGAGATGGCTCGCGTGGACGGTCTTGAACACATGGGCGACCGTCTGCGCGCCGGCGGGAAGACCGAGACGGGCGGCGGCGACCTCCGGCTGCGGGGTATCGTGGCGCAGCGCCTTGAGAAGACGCTGGATGCCCTCGTCCTTGGCGGCGGAACCGAAGAAGACCGGAACGATCAGATCCTCGGCCAATTCCCGGGTCAGGTCGCGATAGATGTTTTCCATCGGCGGCGCGACCTCGTCCAGCAGAGCCTCCAGCAACTCGTCGTCGAAGTCGGCCAGACTCTCCAGCATTTCCTGGCGCGCCTCCTGCTTCAGGCCGCGCACCGAAGCCGGGAGCGTGATCAGTTCGGACACCTGTCCCGGCTTGTAGCGATAGGCGCGCTCGCTCACCAGATCGACGAAGCCGGTGATCTCGTCGCCCTCGCGGATGGGCAGTTCACGCAGCACCAGCGGCCGTTCCGACACGGCCTGCAAGGCTTCGAGCGTCGCCCGGATGTCGGTGCCCGGCAGATCCACCCGGTTGATGAAGATCATGTGCGGAATTTTCCGCTCGTCGAGGAACTTCAACAGCGGCGTCACCATCACCGCCCGCGTCGGATCGGGATCGCACACGACCACCGCCACGTCGGCCACCATCAGGGCGTTGTAGGACTCCTGAAGGAATTCGAACGATCCGGGGCAGTCGACGAACGTCCACTCGTCGCCCAGATAGCGGGCCCCGGCGATATTGACCTCGATGCTCATCTGTCGCGCGCGGGCCTCGGGCGAGCCGTCGCCGACGGTGTTGCCCTCGACGATCGCCCCCTTGCGCTGGATGCCTCCGCTGATGAAGAGAAGACTCTCCAAAAGACTGGTCTTGCCGCTGAGATACGGCCCGACCAGGGCGGCCACGCGGGGCGCGGACACTGCTTTATCGGCCATGCTAATCCCCTTCACCCGATGTCCGGGAACGCCCCCGCGCCCCGGTTCACGTCAAAGACGCGCAGAAACGCCGGATGCGCTCGCAGGCTTCCTCAAGCGCCTTGGTCGACGTCGCATAGGAAATGCGGAAATAGGGCGACAGACCGAAGGCCTCGCCCTGAACGGCCGCCACCCCCTCGCATTCGAGCAAGGCGGCGACGAAGTCGCTGTCCGTGGCGATGCGGGTCCCGTTCGGCGCGGTCTTGCCGATGCAGCCCGCGCACGACGGATAGACGTAGAACGCACCCTCCGGCTTGCGGCAATGCAGGCCGGGCGTTTCGTTGATCAGGCGCGTCACCAGATCGCGCCGCTCCCGGAACGTGTTCACCCAATCGGCCAGAAAGTCGGTCGGCCCTTCCAGGGCGGCCACGGAGGCCGCTTGGCTGATCGAGGAGGCGTGGGTGGTGCTGTGGGACTGGATGTTGTTCATGGCCCGGATCAGGGGCAGCGGTCCCGCCCCATAACCCACCCGCCAGCCGGTCATGGCGAAGGCTTTCGACAGGCCGTTCAGGGTCAGCGTGCGCTCATGGAGCGCCGGAGCCACCTGGGCGATGGTGGTGAAGCGGAAGCCGTCGTAGACCACATGCTCGTAGATGTCGTCGGTCAGCACCCAGACGTGGGGATGACGCTCCAGGACCGCGGCGATGGCGCGCAACTCGTCCTCGGCATAGGCGGCCCCGGTGGGGTTGGACGGCGAGTTGAGGATCAGCCACTTGGTGCGCGGAGTGATCGCCGCCTCCAGGTCCGCCGGGCGCAGCTTGAAGCCGGTCTCCTCGGGGCAGGCGACGATCACCGGCGTGCCGCTGGCGAGCAGGACGATGTCGGGATAGCTGACCCAATAGGGCGCGGGAATGATCACCTCGTCGCCGGGGTCGACCGTCGCCATGATGGCGTTGAAGATCACCTGCTTGCCGCCCGCGCCGACCGTGATCTGGTCCGGGGTATAGTCGAGCCCGTTCTCCCGCTTCAGCTTGGCGACGATGGCCTTGCGCAGGGCCGGAGTCCCGGCGACGGCGGTGTAGCGGGTCTCCCCGGCGTCCATGGCCGCCTTGGCCGCCGCCCGGACGTGCGCGGGCGTGTCGAAGTCCGGCTCCCCGGCCCCCAGGCCGATGACGTCCTTCCCTGCGGATTTCAATTCCGCCGCGCGCTGGGTGACGGCGATGGTGGGAGAGGGCTTGATCGCGGAGAGACGGGAGGCGACACGAATCATGGGAACCTGCATCACTGCCGAAACATGGACGCGCAGGCTACGTCCAGAGCGACTCGGATGCAAGGGGGAGCACGGGTCTTCCTCCGTTTTTCGCCCCCCCTTGACGGCCCCCCCTTGACGGTCAGTTCGCGGGCGCGATAGTCTCCGGGCGGTCAGGAGAGCGAAGTCCCTTGATTCCCGCCATCATCCTTGCCGGAGGGTTCGGCACCCGTCTGCGGCCGGTGCTGCCCGACACGCCGAAGGCCCTGGCCCCCGTGGGTGGGCGCCCGTTCCTGGCCCATCAGATCGATTGGCTGGCGGAACAGGGGGTTACCCGCGTCGTCCTCGCCGTGCATCATCTCGCGGAGCAGATCGAGGCCTTTGCCCGGTCCGTGACCGGGGTCCGCCCCGGGGTCCACATCGACATCGTGCGCGAGACGGAGCCGCTCGGCACCGGAGGCGCGATCGTCAACGCCATCGCCCGGGCCGCAATCGACGGCGACGTTCTGGTGGTCAACGGCGATACCCACTTTTCCTTCGCCCTGGCCCCGGTCCTGGATAAGCACCGGACCGCTTCCGCGACCCTGGTCGCCGCCCGCGTCGCCGACGTCGCCCGGTTCGGCACCGTGCTCCTCGACGGGGACCGCGTCACCGGCTTTCTCCAGGCGAGCGGCGACCGGCAACCGGGCTTGGTCAACGCCGGAGCCTACGTGTTCCATCCCTCGGTCTTCGCCGACGCCCCATCCGGCGCATTTTCGCTGGAGAAGGACTTCTTCCCGGCCCTGGCGGCGCGGGGAGGACTCCACGCCCACGTCATCGACGGGGCGGAGGCCTTTTTCGACATCGGCACCCCGGAGTCCTACGCCGCTTTCCGCTCCAGGGACCCCGCGCCGTGACCCCGGCCGCCGACATCGTCGCGGCGCTGCTTTCGGTGACGGGGGGCAAGGCCGGTCTGCACGAACCCGAAATCGCGGGCAACGAGTGGGCCTACGTCAAGGACTGCCTGGACACCAACTGGGTGTCCTCGGTCGGGGCCTACGTGGACCGTTTCGAGGCGATGCTCGCCGCCTTCACCGGGGCCGGCCACGCGGTGGCCACCGTCAACGGCACCGCCGCCCTCCACGTCTGCCTGATGCTGGCGGGGGTGAAGGCGGGCGATGAAGTGATCGTGCCCGCCCTGACCTTCGTCGCCACCGCCAACGCGGTCGCCTACTGCGGGGCGGTCCCCCATTTCGTCGACAGTTCCGAGACCACCCTGGGCCTCGACCCGGTCAAGCTG
>JADGDA010000211.1 GCA_015228695.1 Alphaproteobacteria bacterium | reverse complement strand
CATCGGCGCCGGCTCCGTGGACGTGGTGGTGACCGACGGGTTCACGGGCAACATCGCCCTGAAGACGGCGGAAGGCACGGCGAAGATGTATTCCGGTTTCCTGCGTGAGGCCTTCGGGAGTTCGCTCCTGGCAAAGCTGGGTTATCTGCTGGCCAAGCCGGCCCTCGACAAGGTCCGTCTGCGCACCGATCCCCGCCGGTATAACGGGGCCATGCTGCTCGGCCTCAATGGTGTCTGCGTCAAGAGCCACGGCGGGACCGACGCCCTGGGGTTCGCCAATGCCATCGGCGTGGCCGCCAATCTGGCCGCCCAGGGCTTCAACGAGCGGATCAAGCAGGAATTCGCCCTCCTGCATGTCGTCGGGGCGCCACCGGTCGCGGCGGTTGCCGGGGGATGATCATCCGTTCTCGCATCGTCGGGTGTGGAGCCTATCTGCCGGAGCGCGTCGTCACGAACGCCGAAATGGCGCGGATGGTGGACACCACGGACGAGTGGATCGTGGAGCGCACCGGAATCCGGCAACGCCATATCGCGGCCGAGGGCGAGAACACCTCCGATCTGGCGTTCGCGGCGGCGGAGCGGGCTCTTGCCGCCGCGGGGGTGAAGGGCTCGGACGTCGATCTCCTCGTGCTCGGGACGGCGACCCCCGACAACACCTTCCCCGCCACGGCCGTGAAGGTTCAAGCCCGCCTGGGCATGACCGGCGGGGCGGCGTTCGATCTTCAGGCGGTGTGCTCGGGCTTCGTCTACGGCATGGCGGTGGCCGATAATTTCATCCGCGCGGGTCAGGTGCGGACGGCGGTGGTCATCGGCGCGGAGACGTTTTCGCGCCTGCTCGATTGGACGGACCGCAACACCTGCGTCCTGTTCGGCGATGGCGCGGGCGCGGTCGTGCTGCGCGCCGATTCGGGGGAGGGGACCAATCGCGACGTCGGAATCCTGTCCACCCATCTCCACTCCGACGGCCGCCACCACGATCTTCTCCACACCAAGGGCGGGCCGTCCTCGACCCGTGGCATCGGCGCCATCCACATGCAGGGAAAAGAGGTCTTCCGCCACGCGGTGGTCAATCTGGCTCGGGTGGCGAACGAGGCGCTGGAGGCCAACGGCCTGACCGTGACGGACATCGACTGGCTGGTTCCGCACCAAGCCAATCTCCGCATCCTCGACGGCACCGCGCACAAGTTGAACATTCCCAGCGAGCGGATCGTCGTGACGGTGCAGCGCCACGCCAACACCTCGGCGGCTTCGGTGCCCCTGGCGCTGGCGGAGGCGGTCGGGGACGGACGGATCAGGCCGGGACATCTGGTGATGCTCGAAGCCATGGGCGGCGGCTTCACCTGGGGCGCGTGCCTCGCGCGGATGTGACGCGGCGCCCGCGTCCGGCCACGACGGCTTTGGGGGCGGCCATACCGAGTCACACGTCCTTGCCGGCGTGGATTTCCTTCCAGACTCTCGTTTCGTGCCAGATGAAGGCGTCGATCATGGCGCGGTAGATCTTTTCCATCAGTTCGGGGTCGGTGCCGTCTTCCAGGGCGTTGTGGCGGACCTTGGCGATGATGGCCTCGATCCGCTCGGGAACGACGACCTCGGATTTTTTCTCCTTGAAGCGGGCCGCCTGGTGGACGAAGTGGGTGCGCCGGCACAGAAGGCGGACGATCTCGCGGTCGAGATGGTCGATGTGTTCCCGGACCTCGTCGAGGTTTTTGCAACGCTCCAGATCGCTTTCCATGTGCGTCCTCTCAATTGGCGTGTTCGGCGAAGGCCGGGTCGACACGTCCCCCCCAGCGCCCGTGGAAGCTCTCCAGCATTTCCTCGGCCGGTGTTTTGCCCGATTCGGCGATTTCAAACAAGGGCTTGAGAAAAATCGACTCGTCGCTTCCCTCGAAATTGAGCCGCGCCCGAAGACGAAGGCCTTCGCGGGCGATGTCCAGCATGTCGAGGGCCACCTCGCGCACGGCGCGGCCTCCGACCATCGCCTTCAGCCCCAGTTTCGGCACGTCGCGGCGCAGGGATTCCCGCTCGGACTCCCCCCACTCCCCGATCAGGTCCATGGCGGCGTCGAGGGAGGCCGGGGTGTACAAAAGCCCGGTCCACAGCGCCGGAAGCGCGCACAGCCGCCCCCACGGTCCGCCGTCGGCTCCGCGCATCTCCAGGTAACGCTTCAGCCGGACCTCGGGAAAGGCGGTGGTCAGGTGGTCGGCCCAATCGGCGTCGGTCGGGAATTCTCCGGGAAGAACTGCCAGCTTCCCGGCCATGAAATCGCGGAAGGACAGCCCGCTGGCGTCGATGTAACGCCCGTCGCGGTAGACGAAATACATCGGGACGTCGAGCATGTAATCCACATAACGCTCGAACCCCATCCCATCCTCGAACACGAAGGGCAGCATGCCGCACCGGGCCGGGTCGGTATCGGTCCAGATGTGGCTGCGGTAGCTCAGGAAGCCGTTCGGCTTGCCCTCGGTGAAGGGGGAACTGGCCCACAGCGCCGTGGCGACCGGTTGCAGGGCCAGGGACGCCCGGAACTTGCGCACCATGTCGCGTTCCGAGGAAAAGTCCAGGTTCACCTGGACCGTGCAGGTGCGCAGCATCATGTCGAGGCCGAGGCTTCCCACCTTGGGCATGTACGCCTTCATGATCCTGTAACGGCCCTTGGGCATCCAGGGCACGTCCTCGCGCCGCCACTTGGGCTGAAATCCCATTCCGAGCAATGCGATGCCGAGCGGCCCGGCGACCTCGTCCACCTGCCGGTGGTGGTTGGTGACCTCGGTGCAGGTCTGATGGATGGTTTCCAGGGGCGCGCCGGACAGCTCCAGTTGGCCGCCGGGCTCCAGGGTGATGGAACTGTTGTTGGCGCGCTTAAGGGCGATCAGGGTTTCCCCCTCGTTCACCGGCTCCCAGCCGAACCGTTGCAGGCCTTCCAGAATGGCGCGGACGCCGCGTTCCCCTTCATAGGGCAGCGGCCTGCAATCCTCCTTCGTGAAGGCGAACCGCTCGTGCTCGGTGCCGATACGCCACTCGGCGGGCGGACGGCATCCGGTGAACATATAGTCGATGAGCTGACGTCGATCGGTGATGGGCTCACCGGTTCCCTTGGCCGGACCGGACATTCGGCGCGCCTTCCATGAACAGCCGCCTCCTAGGAGCGCGGGCGGGGAGTCCGCCAGTCGCCGTGGAGGGCTTGCCAGCAGGCCAGCGCCGCCAGCGCCGCCGTTTCCGCCCGGAGCACGCGCGGCCCCAGGCCGACGGCGACAGCAAACGGCAGATCGCGGAGCGCGTCAAGCTCCGTTTTGGCGAAACCGCCCTCCGGACCGGTCAGAAACGCCACCGGCCCCGGAGGCGTCCGCGCCGCGATATCGGCGATCGGGCACCCCGTGCCGGTCTCGTCCAGGACCAGCAGTTGCCGCCCGGACGGCCATTCGGCCAAGATTTGTTCGAGGGGGGCCGGGGGGCGGACCTCCGGAACGGTCAGCCGCTCGCACTGTTCGGCGGCCTCGACGGCGTTGGCGAGCAGGCGCTGTTCGTTGACCCGGCCCGCGGCGGTGAAGCGGGTGAACACCGGCCATAGAAGCTCGGCCCCCAACTCGGTCGCCTTCTCCGCCACCAGATCGGTTCCCGCCCGCTTGAGGGGGGCGAACAGCAGCCAGGGGCCGGGCTCCGGCGCCTGTTCGCGCAGCCGGGTCTCGACCGCGACGGCGCAGCGGGTGCGGCGCACGGAATCGATGCTCCCCCGCCACTCGCCGTCGCGCCCGTTGAACAAGGCAACGGCATGGCCCGGCCCGGCCCGCATGACGTTGAGCAGGTAATGGCTCTGCTCGGGGGTCGCTTCCACCTGGACGCCCCCGGCGAGGGGCGCGCCGACGTACAGGCGAATCTTGGGTCCGGTAATTTAAAGTCCCCCCATGCACAGATATTTGATCTCCAGGAACTCCTCGATCCCGTACCTGGAGCCCTCGCGGCCGATGCCGGATTCCTTCATTCCGCCGAAGGGAGCGACCTCGGTGGAAATGATCCCTTCGTTGATTCCGACGATACCGTATTCCAGGGCGCCCGCCACCCTCCAGACCCGTCCCACGTCGCGGGCGTAGAAATAGGCGGCGAGACCGGCGCGGGTGTCGTTGGCCATGCGGATGGCCTCGGCCTCGTCGCCGAAGCGGTACAGGGGGGCCACGGGTCCGAAGATTTCCTCGTTGGCGAGACGCATGGACGGCGTCACCCCGCAGACCACGGTCGGCTCGAAAAAGGTGCCGCCCAGGGGGTGGCGTCGGCCCCCGGTCATGACCCGCGCCCCCTGGGCCACCGCGTCGGCGAGCAGGCTTTCCACCTTTTCCAGCCCGGCGGCGTTGATCAGCGGCCCCTGGGTCACGCCCGCGTCGGCCCCGGAGCCCACCTTGAGCCCGGCCACCGCCCGGACCAGCCGTTCGGCGAAGGCGTCGTAGACACCGTCCTGGACCAGCAGCCGGTTGGCGCAGACGCAGGTCTGTCCGGCATTGCGGTACTTCGAGGCCATGGCCCCCGCCACCGCCGCGTCCAGGTCGGCGTCGTCGAAGACGATGAAGGGGGCGTTGCCGCCCAGTTCCAGGGAAATCTTCTTCACCGTGTCGGCGCACTGGCGCATCAGCAGCTTGCCGACCTCCGTCGAACCGGTGAACGACAATTTGCGCACCAGCGGGTTGGCGGTCAGCTCTCCTCCGACGCCGGTGGGATCGAGGGTTGGCACGACGTTGAACACCCCCGGCGGGAAACCGGCCCGTTGGGCCAGTTCGGCCAGGGCCAGGGCCGAAAGCGG
>JADGDA010000210.1 GCA_015228695.1 Alphaproteobacteria bacterium | reverse complement strand
ACCGTGGGTGTCGTTGATCCGTTTGAAGAAGTCGATGTCGCAGATCAGGACCGATACCGGTGAAAGGCGGCGCCGCGCGACTTGGTGGCAGGTCTCCAGGAACTCCATGAAGGCTCTGCGGTTGCGCGCGCCGGTCAGCGGATCGACGGTGGCCAGACGGACCAGTTCCTGTTCCAGCTTCTTCTGTTCGGTGATGTCGATGAAAATTCCGTCGTAGACGATGCTCCCCCCCACGCGGGTGGGGCGTCCCATCGCCCGCAGCCACTTCGGCCCGGCCGCCGGGGTCAGGAAGAGCCCTTCGAACGACCACTCGGCGTTGTCCTCCGCAGCCTTGCGGATGCTGTCCACATAGGCTTGGTGGTCGGGATCGACGGCGGCCAGCAGCGTGGGATTGGCGATCAGCGCCGAGGGCTCCACGCCGAAGAAATCGAGGCAACGGGGGCTGACGTAGGTATAGCCCCGCCCGCCCGGCCCGCTGTCGAGCCATTGAAAGATGACTCCTGGCACGTTGGCCGCGAGGTCCCGCAGCTTCCGCTCGTTTTCCCGGAGGGCGATTTCCGCGGCCTTGCGGGCGGTGATGTCGCGGAACGAGGCGACGAAATAGGGGCTGAACGCGGTTTCCACCGCCGTGACGGTGATCTCGATGGGGAACAGGGCCCCATTGCGTCGGCGCCCCAGTCTTTCGACGACCCGGCCCAGGATACGCGACTCGTGGGTGGAGTTGTAACGGCGGAGATATTGATCGTGTTCCGCCGCGACGTCGTCGGGCATCAGCATTTTGATGCTGGCTCCGATCATCTCGGAATGGGCGTAGCCGAACACCCGGGCGGCGGCTTCGTTGGCCTGCTCGATTTCCCCGCGCGCGTTGGCGACGATCAATCCGTCGCCGGTGGTCCGGAGAATGGCGCCGATCCGCTGCGAGACGGCCTCGGCCTCGATGCGCAGGATATCCGCCCGGCGGCGTTCCTCGTCGGCGATCCGGCGCTGATAGTCCCCCTCCTCGGCCAGACCGACCAGTTGGGCCGCCTGATCCTCCAGAACCTGCTTGGCCATCTCGATCTCGCCCAGCGCCTGTTCCAGGGACTGGCCGCGATAGATCAGCTCGCGTTCCTTCCGCTTGAGTTCGGTGACGTCGGTCAGGGTCATCACCCGCCCCCCGTCGCGGCTGCGCCGCTCGCGCACCACCAGGGACGAATCGTCGGGAAGGTCCAGATAATAGTGGCACTGGTGCTGACGCCTCCGGCGCGGCATCTCGCTTTCGCAGTCGCTGTCCTCTCCGCCGGTCATGCTCATTTTCACGCCGGACTGGCTGATCTGGGTGACCAGTTCGCAGAAGGTGTCCCCCGTCCTGACGTCGTTTCCGCCCAGGCGCTCGGCGAATTTGCTGTTGAACAGGACGAGGCGGTCGCGCTGGTCCCAGATCGAAAATCCGTCCGCCGAGCACTCCACCGCATCGACCAGCAGGAGTTCGTGCCGTTTCCTCTCGGTGATGTCCGACCATTGGCCGACGGTCCCGCCCGAGGGGATGCTGCGGCTTTTCTCCTGGATCCAGCGTCCGTCGATCCGCTGTTCCTCGACGACCACGCGCTGGCGCCGGTGCTGTTCGACCCGCCGCCGCAACCAGCCCTCGGGATCGTCGATCACCTCGCGCCCCGCGATCTCGCCGTTCTCCAGCAGGGTCCGCAGGATCGACTCATAGGTCCGCCCGAGGAGGCTGGGCATGCCATCGAACGCCAAGTAGATATGGAGCAGGTGCCTGTTGTGATAGACGACGACGTCGTCGGAATCGAACACGGCCAAGCCGGTCCGCAAGGCGTCAAACGCCTCGGACACCACCTCCAGGACCTGGCGGGGGCCGATCAAGGACGCAGCCCCTGCCTGATTCCATCGCGGCGCAAGCGAGCCGCCAAGGCGTACACTTCATGCATGAGAGCATCACCTCCGGTCGCGCGTCGGTGAATGGTGATGCTTTCCTGGCCGGAAAGTCAAGCTCGGCCCAGGAAAGTCCCTCCATTCCGCCCCCATTCCCGCCGTTGACGGTCCGGGACGCGGAGGATAGTGTGCCGGGCGTTTTCCCGCCGTGCCACGCCGCTCCCGTCGAGTCCAATCCGAACGCAGGGACGACAGCGCCCATGACCGACGCCCAACCCACCCGAGCCCAGCGCCGCCTGTCCCGCCGTCTGATCCGCGCCGCGAACCGCGCCGCGCTGGGCACCTTCATGCCTGGGGACGGGGAAGGAGAGAGGGGGCTTCCCTATGTGTCCCTGGTTGCGGTGGCCAGCGACCATGACGGCAGTCCGATCCTTCTGTTGTCAACCCTGGCCGATCACACCCGCAACATCGCCGCCGACCCGCATGTGTCGCTTTTGTTCATGGACGGGCCGATTCAGGCGAATCCCCAGCAGGACCCTCGGGTGACCCTGATGGGAAAAGCCGTGCGGACGGAGGAGCCCAGGCACCGGGCGCGTTTTCTGGCGCGGCATCCGGGCGCCGCTTTGTACGCCGACTTCGCCGATTTCGGTTTCTTCCGGGTCGCGATCGAGAAGGCCCACTTCGTCGGCGGGTTCGCGCGCGCGGCCTGGATCAACTCGATCCTGGTCGCGTCCGAGGGCGCCAAGGCGATGGCCGAGGCCGAGGCGGGTCTTCTCGAACGCATGAACGGAGAGCATTCCGGGGAACTGGCCGCCTGCGCGGCGGGATTTTTGGATAGTGGGGAGGCTATATGGCGCGCGGTGGCGCTTGACGTCGACGGGCTGGACGTGCGCGGGCACCGGGAGGGCGCGGAGGATCGGGTGTTCCGGATCGCCTTCGATCCCCCCCTGGCGGACCCGGCTTCGGCCATTCCCGCCCTGATGAACTTGGCGGAACGGCGGCGGAAATGAATTCGTGCTTGAGTATCGCGCCGTTATGACTAGATTGTCCGCCAAGTCCGTGGGCCGTGGCTCGCGAGTCGCTGACGAGAATGAGAATCCTAAAAACCTCAATGGGGGGGTGAATGACTGGAAACGGCAAGGATATGACCAAGAACGCCAAGCTGCTGGCTTGGGTCGACGAGGTCGCGGCCATGGTCAAGCCCAAGGACGTGGTCTGGTGCGACGGTAGCCAGGAAGAATACGACCGCCTCTGCCAGGAACTGGTGGATGCCGGCGTGTTCACCAAGTTGAGCGATGCGAAGCGGCCGGGAAGCTTCCTTGCCCGTTCGGACCCCAGCGACGTCGCGCGCGTCGAGGACCGGACTTTCATCTGCACGCCGACCAAGGAAGAGGCCGGGCCGACCAACAACTGGGCCGACCCCACCAAGATGCGCGCCGAGTTGAAGGAGAAGTTCACGGGCTGCATGGCCGGGCGCACGATGTACGTGATCCCGTTCAGCATGGGTCCGCTGGGCTCGCCCATCGCCCAGATCGGCATCGAAATTTCCGATTCGGCTTACGTGGCCGTCAACATGCGCATCATGACCCGCATGGGCAAGAAGGTGCTGGACGTGCTGGGCGACAACGGGTCCTTCGTCAAGTGCCTGCACTCCGTCGGCGCGCCCCTGCCCCTGAAGCCGGGACAGAACAGCGTGTGGCCGTGCAATCCGAACATTCCCGAAAAGTACATCTGCCACTTCCCCGATGACCGTTCCATCTGGTCGCTGGGTTCGGGCTACGGCGGCAACGCCCTGCTGGGCAAGAAGTGTCTGGCGCTGCGCATCGCCTCCGCCATGGCCCGCGACGAGGGCTGGCTGGCCGAGCACATGCTGATCCTGGGCCTCGAGTCGCCCGAGGGTGAGAAGACCTATGTCGCCGCCGCCTTCCCGAGCGCCTGCGGCAAGACCAACCTCGCCATGCTCATCCCGCCGAAGGACTTCAAGGGCTGGAAGGCCTGGACCGTCGGCGACGACATCGCGTGGATCAAGCGCGGACCGAACGGCGAGCTGCGGGCGATCAACCCGGAGTACGGCTTCTTCGGCGTGGCGCCGGGCACCTCGATGCACTCGAACCCCGCCGCCATGCGGACCATCACGAAGAACACCATCTTCACCAACGTTCTCCTGAAGAGCGACGGCGACGTCTGGTGGGAAGGCATCGACGGCCCGGTGCCGGAGAAGGGCATCGACTGGACCGGCAAGGAGTGGACTCCGGCGTCGAAGACCCCGGGCGCCCACGGCAACTCGCGCTTCACCGCTCCGGCCTCCCAGTGCCCGAGCATCGATCCCGCGTGGGAAGACCCGGCCGGCGTGCCGATCAGCGCCTTTATCTTCGGCGGACGTCTGTCGAAGATTTTCCCGCTGGTGTATCAGGCCTACGACTGGAACCATGGCGTCTACATGGGCGCGACCATGGGCTCCGAGGCGACCGCCGCCGCCATCGGCCAGGCCGCCATCCGCCGCGACCCGATGGCCATGCTGCCGTTCTGCGGCTACAACATGGCCGACTACTGGGGTCACTGGGTCAAGTTCGGCCAGGACCTGGGCGACAAGGCTCCGATGATCTTCCGGGTGAACTGGTTCCGCAAGAACGCCGAGGGCAAGTTCATGTGGCCGGGCTATGGCGAGAACATGCGCGTCGTCAAGTGGATCGTGGACCGTGTCCGCGGCCGCGTCGACGCGGTGGAAAGCCCGTTCGGCCTGATGCCCAAGCACAAGGACATCACTTGGACCGGCCTGGAAGGCTTCGGCACCGAGGACTTCTACAACCTGATGAAGCTGGACCAGAAGGAAGGTCTTGCCGAATGCGAGGAGCAGAAGGCCCACTTCGACCAGTTCGGCAATCGTCTCCCGAAGGAGATGGAGGAGCAGCGTCAGAAGTTCATCG
>JADGDA010000020.1 GCA_015228695.1 Alphaproteobacteria bacterium | reverse complement strand
CTGATCGTGACCCAGCACGCCTCTTCCCCGAAGACCATGGCCTTTGGGGGATACTGGAAGTTCGCGGGCGGAACCGCCCCGGCCCTGACCGCGGCAAACGGCGCCGTGGACGTCCTCAGCTTCCTGGTGGAGGGCGCGACCCGGATTTCCCTCACCGCGCTCAAGGATACGAAATGATGTGGGCCTCCCTGATGATGGGGGCGTCGGCGGCCCCCGCCCTCGCGACCCGGACCTACCTCGGGGAAGCCCATAATGGCTCGGCGTTGACGACCTATACCTTCTCCTCGGTTGGTCTGGGCACGGCGGCGGCGGATCGGAAGATTGTCGTCGGCGTTACCGGGATCGGGCAGAACAACAATTTTTACGTCACCTCCGTTACCGTCGGCGGCGTCGGCGCAACGCTGGTCAAGGCGACGATGAACGCCGACCGGCCCGCTGAACTGTGGATCGCGCCGGTTCCCGGCGGAACCTCCGGGGACATCGTCGTCACCTTCACGGGCGGACAATCGGCCTGCGGCATCGGCGTGTGGGCGCTGTATGGCGCGGGCGGCGTCCACGCGACGGCCGGCTCCACCGCCGACCCGATGTCCGCCGGCATCGATTGCCCCGCGAACGGTGTCGTCATCGGGATCGGGACCGACATGAACGAATACGCCTTCACTTGGACCGGCCCGACGGAAGACTTCGAGGACCATGTGCGCGGGTCCGGATACAACGGCACCTTCACCGGCGCGAGCGCGCAATACGCCACCACGCAGACCGGCCTGACGGTCACCTGCGATCCGAGCGGGACAGCCTATCATCCCGCCATGGCGGCCGCGTCCTGGGGGCCGGCATAGGGAGAGAACAATGGTCAGATATTGGATTTTCGACGGCGATACATCGCGCGTATTTCTCGACGGCGAGCCGTGGGAGCACCCGGAGACGGGGGTCAAATACGGGCGGGGCGACAACCTGCTGCGGGAATTGCCCGGACGGCGGGAGGTGGCGGAGACGCCCCGGCCGGAGGGCGTTCGGGTGCTCGGTTCCTCGGTGGAGATGATCGGCGGGGTTCCGACCCAGGTCTGGGCGACGGAACCCCTGCCCCCGCCGACCCCGGACGAGGTCAACGCCCCGATCCTGCGGGAGTTGGCCGAGCTGGACGCCCGCTCCATCCGCCCGCTCCGGGCGATGCTCGCGGCCCAGGCGTCGGGACGGGCGGCGGATCAGCGGGACGTGGACACCCTCGCGGACCTCGGAACCCGGACGGACGCCCTGCGGGCGCGACTGGTAAAGGAATGATCCTCCGCCGCCTCTCTCCCAACCAGGGACCGGCGGGGGCAGGGGTGTCTCACCACCCCGAACCGCAAGAGATGATCTCGCACGATCCAACCCGGCCAAGACTGGGCCGTCCCGCCTCCCGCGCGCGCGGGGAGGGAAGTCGTAAACCAGGAAAAGAATGGAGTCCATTCGCTGCGGCAAATGCCGGAATCTGTTGGCCCGAGCCGAGGGCTGCGCTGTCGAAATCAAGTGTCCCCGTTGCGGGACCCTCAACCATGTGCGGGCCGGGAGCCCCCCATCCGAACGCCCGCGAGCGTCGACTCGAGAAGAGAACGCTCATGACTCCGAACCATGATCACTCCCCCGCTGATCCCATCCAGGGAGCCTTCCCCTGGGTGGGCGGCAAGCGGGTTCTGGCCAAGACCCTCGTTCCGATGATCGAGGCCATCCCCCATGCCTGCTACGCCGAGCCCTTCATCGGCGCCGGAGGACTGTTCCTCCGCCGCCGGTTCCGGCCGACTTCCGAGGCGATCAACGACCGAAGCCGCGACATCGCCACCTTCTTCCGGGTGCTCCAGCGTCACCCGGACGCCCTGATGGCTGAGTTGCGCTTCGGTCTCGCCAGCCGCTCCGAGTTCGAGCGCCTGCGCCGCATCGACCCCGACACCCTGACCGACATCGAGCGGGCCGGGCGTCTGTTCTATCTCCAGTACTGCGCCTACGGCGGCAAGCCCGGCGCGGTGTGGGTCGGCTCGCCCCTGACCCGGGCCCGCTTCAACCGTCCGCGCTTGGAAACCTTGCTCCGCCGTATCCATGACCGTCTGGCGGCGGTCTACATCGACTGCCTGGACTTCGAAGCCTTCATCCGCCGCTGGGACCGCCCGACAACCCTGTTCTACCTCGATCCGCCCTACTGGGGCTGCGAGGACTACTACGGCAAAAAACTGTTCGAACGACCCGACTTCGACCGTCTGGCCGGGGTTTTGAAGGGCCTTCAAGGACGGTTCCTGATGTCTTTGAACGACGTCCCCGAAGTCCGCCAAACCTTCGCCAGCTTCCGGATCGAGCAGGTCAAAACAGTCTACCGGGTCAGCGGCGCGGCCAAGACGGTGACCGAACTGGTCATCTCGGGATAGGAACGCGAACGGTGGCCTCGTCGGGAAAAATCACAGCCCGGCGAGGCTGCTGCCCTCGTGATTTTCTGCTTCAGAATTAAGTGGCGCGACCTCCAGAATTAAGTGGCGCGCTACAGCTACGGCCCCGAGAACAAGCGTGAGGTCTTCGAGTTAGTGCCAACTTTGGGTGGCAAAAGGATTCCCAGGAGAATACCCATTCAGAAGCTTTCCAGCTCCACATGAGGCCATTCGCCAGCCAACTTGGCCCAAGCCCTTGGCCGATCTCCGTTGCTTCTCGGGGTTTAGCGCCCTCTTGCTACCACGGTGCTACCAGCGGCGGTTTGTGCGCTTAGGGCCAAGAATCAAAAAGCCCGCAACCTGTTGAGATTGCGGGCTATTTTGGTTGCGGGGAGAGGATTTGAACCTCTGACCTTCAGGTTATGAGCCTGTAGGCATATGTTTTCCTAACCCTTTGTTCGGACACGATACCACACCTATAAACCAACAAGACGTTGATATTTTTAGAGACAATTGAAAGCCCTTCAGGACGTTGATTGACATTTGAGGACGCTCTAAGCCATAATCGTTCGGACATGGTTCGGACATGAAAGCCCAACAGGGTGTTTGCCGGACCTTCAGGTGAGAAGTGGGGCGGACATGCCAAAACGCGCAACCAAGCGACTGACAGACGACGTGGTGCGAAAGCTGCCCGCCCCCGGCAAGGGGGCCACCATCGCCTATGACGCTGACGTGCCGGGGTTCGGCGCCCGCGTCACGGCTACCGGCGCGCGAGCCTTCGTGTTGAACTATATGTCCGCCGGCCGCGAGCGGCGGATGACCATCGGCAAGTTCCCCACATGGTCCGCGACGGCGGCACGGGAGGAGGCCCGCTCGCTACGCCGCAAAGTGGACGGCGGCATAGACCCGATGGCCGAACGGGAGACACAGGACGCGGCGGCGGTTGCCGAGCGATCAGCCCCGACCATGCAAGACCTCTTTGCCCGCTATGAGGCCGAGCACCTACCCCGAAAGTCACCACGCGCGGCGGCGGACGACCGTAGCATGTGGCTGAAAATCGTTCTCCCCCGACTTGGTGCCATAAAGGTCGCCGACGTATCCCACTCCCATATTGACGCCTTGCACGCCGCTGTCAGCGAGACTCGACCAGTTCGAGCCAACCGAGTGATTGAGGTGGTGCGCAAGGCTTTCAACATGTCGATACGCTGGGGGTGGCGCGCCGATAACCCTGCGTCGGGCACTCACCGCAATCAGGAAGAAAAGCGCACCCGCTACCTTTCCCCCGCCGAAGTGATGAGGTTAATCGAGGCGCTGGCAACGCAAAGGGAAAGAGCCAGCGCCAACGCGATCAAGTTGTTGATGCTTACCGGCGCGCGTCGAGGTGAGGTACTTGGTGCCCGTTGGGATATGTTCGACCTGGAAGCAGGCGTGTGGGTGAAACCGTCTTCCCACACCAAGCAGCGAAAAGAGCACCGAGTCCCGTTGTCGGCACCAGCCCTGCAAGTGCTGTTGGGAATTCTCGCCGCTGCAACAGACGAAGCAGCGGCGGCGGGAAAGACAATCAGCCCCTATGTCTTTCCTGGCCATGACGGCAAGCCGATCACCGATATCAAGCGCACATGGCTGTCGGCCTGCCGCAAGGCGGGGCTTGCCGAACAAGTGCCAAAACGGGACAAAGAGGGCATGGTAATCAGTTCGAGTGACGGCAAGCCCGTGATGGTATGGCAGACGACAGCGCGGATACACGATTTAAGACACACCTACGCCAGTATCCTCGCCAGCGCTGGCTTATCGCTCCCGATCATCGGAGCCTTGCTCGGGCACACCCAGGCACAGACGACGGCGCGCTATGCGCATTTACTGGATGATCCGTTGCGGGCTGCGACCGAACGTGTTGGAGCCATCGTGACCGCGAGCAGGACAAAGGGTGCGGATGCTGCCTCCCAGCAAAAGGGCTGAGGCCGATGAAACAAAAAAAGCCACCCGTTACGCGAACAAAGATAGTCGATCCAGATACAGGGGATGTTTCAACCCTTATCAGCGTCGCCCCCACATCACCAGCCCCCGAAGCGCGAGAGGCGATTAAATCGATCATCATGGCCGCTTCGCCCAGCGATCAGATTGCTTGTTTGCGTGCCAAGACCGCCGAATTTCCATCGGATTTTCCCGAAATCGGTGACATTGGGGTTTATTTGGAGAAAGCGGAGAGTAGCGTTAAACAGAATGTCCCACATGATCTTGGGGCGGTGCTTTGGATCGCGAAGGCAAAAACACTCATTGAACAGGCCAATCGCCGTATTGAAGGCAGGCACAAGCGAACAAGTGGCGCAAGAGGCGGAACTGTTGGGGCGCGTTCAAGAAGAGATATCTCAAAAGAAAAGAGGGAATGGGTTATCAAAGAAGCACAAAAATTGCAAAATCAGTTGAAATCCAACCGTGACTTAGTATCTATCATATTATCAAAGACAGCTTCGTGGTAAAATGAGTTTGTGGATGATGTTAAAATGCCATCTGAACGGACAATTCGATCATATTTGAATGAAGGAAAATAAAGCGGCAGCGAAGGGCCTTCGTTGCCGTGGCCTATATTATTCAGGTGTCTTGGAACGGCAGCGTTGGGCTGCCGAGAAGATCACAGGGCACCAGAATGCCCCAGAATGTCTTTCATCCGCAGCAAACGCCCAAGCCCGCCCTGCTGGACGGCACCTCACCACCGGCCATCTCCGCTTCCGGCGAGGTGGAAATTTCCGGGCGACGATACGTCACCGCCGACCGACTTGCCACCACGTTGGGCGTCACAACCCGCACCCTGTGCCGTTGGGACGCTGCCCGCATCGGCCCCCAAAAAATTAAAGTCGGCAAGTTGATCCTGTTCGATCTTGGAAAACTGCCCGATTGGCTGGCTACCCGTGAAACCGAGCCTGTCCGCGCGACTACTCGTCGCCGGTAATGCGCCCCCCCTTTTTTCCACCGCGTCGTGAGACGCCGATCCCCATAGATGGAGATGATCCAATGACCACAGAATATACTTTCGGAAATGCCCTGTCGCTAGAGGAACTCGCCAACCGCGATAAGCCGTTTTGGACCTGCCCAGTTACAGAATATGACTGCCGAAACGTGGAAAAACCGGCACTGGCTATTATTCGCGGGCCTGAGAGAACCTGCAAATTCCAAATGTACTCGACTTGGGCACTCGCAGACGATGCGAGCTACGTCAGCATAGAATGCCAAAAAGGAATGACGACTGACTTTATATTGGACAACTTGTTTTACCACGCCAAGAAATCATGGATCGACCACAAGACTTTTATCCGAGTCATGTCACGCATAGCCAACCGGTTCAACGATAAATCTTGGAACGGTGACTGCGCCACGTCTCAAAATCCACTAAGATCGGCGATGGTGTCGAAGGTGAAATTATGATGGATACTCAGGAACCTACCAATTACTCCCCGGTCCTTACGGCAGCGCTGAACTTCGCCAGCAGGGGCAAGCCGATCTTTCCATGCAACCCGGCGACGAAGAGCCCGCTCACGCACCATGGATTCAAGGATGCCGTGACAACCCCCGAAACCATCTCGACTTGGTGGCAGGCAAACCCGCACGCCATGATCGGGATGCCAACAGGCGAAGCGACCGGTGTCTTCGTGCTCGATATAGACCGCGACGAAACAAAGGGGATCGACGGGTTTGCCGCGCTCCACGCCCTTGAAGAAAAGTACGGCCCTCTTCCGAATACGCTTACACAACGAACGCCGCGCGGAGGGGAGCATCGCTACTACAAGTGGCCCGGCCTCCCTATCAAAAACAGCGCATCAAAGCTGGGCAAAGGCCTCGATATCAGAGGTGATGGTGGGTACATTATTCTTGCACCGTCCATCAATTCGAACGGTTTAGCCTATAAATGGATTCGAGAGTGCGGTCCCGCCGAAGCGCCGCAATGGTTCCTTGAACTTCTCAGCAAGCCGAAGCCGAGCACGAAACAGATCATCGCCCCGAAAACTGCAATCGTCACGACTAGAAGTCGAGAGCCATATGCCAAGGCCGCGCTCATGGACGAGTGCCAAACGGTGGCATCGGCGATGGAAGGCCAGCGCAACACCACCCTGAACACTGCGGCGCTCAAATTAGGCGGGTTGGTCGGTGGCGGGCACCTTGATGAAGAAGTGGTTGTGCGCGAGTTGCAGGTGGCCGCACTCGCGGCAAGACTCCCTGAATCAGAGGCAAGCAAAACCATTCGGTCGGGGCTGACGGCGGGGAAAGCAAAACCCCGAGAGATACCGGAGTCGCGTGGCAGAAAACCAGGGAAGCGGAGCGGCAAGTTGGCGGTCGGAGGGTCGCAGTTGGCGGGCAACTGGTATGCGCGTTGTCTTGTGTCGGAGCGCGGCGAGGTTCTCTCCAATCTGGCAAACGCCATGCTCGCATTGCGGGAGGACAAAGCATGGAGAGACGTTCTCGTATTCGATGAAATGCAACGTGCGACCCTTCTATGTCGGCCCATTCGGCGGCACGACGGCACCCCCGCCGTTGCCGGGCCGTTCCCGCGACCAATCACCGACAACGACGTTGGCGCGATACAGGAGTGGCTTCAAATTGCAGGCCTTCCCACACTCAGCAAGGACACGACACACCAAGCGGTAGACAACCGGGCGGGTGAAAACGCCTTTCATCCGGTGAAGCAATATCTCGACGGCCTCCAGTGGGACGGCGTGCCTCGATTGGCCGGTGGTGTCACGGACGTAGGCACGACTATCAAGCCGTGGATGACCCAATATCTTGGGGCGGAGAATAACGAGTACGTTGCCGGAATTGGCCGAATGTTTTTCATTGCGCTGGTGGCGCGTGTCATGCAGCCGGGATGCAAAGCCGATTATCTGATCATCCTGGAAGGAATTCAGGGCATCATGAAAAGCTCGGCGTGCGCCATTATCGGAGGGAGTTGGTTCTCGGACTCCCTGCCCGAGAACGTGGCGGGAAAGGACGCAGCCCAACATCTTCGCGGGAAGTGGCTGATTGAAATGGGCGAGTTGCACGCCATGTCAAAAGCAGAGAGCACGACGCTCAAGGCGTTCATCACCCGTACAACTGAAATCTACCGACCGCCCTATGGTCGCTGCGAGGTGCACGAGCCGCGCCAGTGCGTGTTCATCGGGACGACCAATAAATCGGTGTACCTCCGAGACGAGACGGGTGGGCGGCGGTTCTGGCCGGTCAAGGTCGGAGTGACCCACGGTCTCGACGTGGATGCCCTGGCACGCGACCGTGACCAGTTGTTCGCCGAAGCAGTCCATCTGTTTCATGCGGGTGAGCGGTGGTGGCCTGATCGGGAGTTCGAGTCGGCGCATATCAAACCCGAGCAAGAGGCACGGTTCGAGGCCGACGCCTGGGAGGATTCCATCGCCACGTTTCTGGCCGACAAGGCCCACGTCACAGTGACGGAGGTGGCGCGTTCCGCGCTGTGCATCGAGACGGCGCGACTAGGCACCACCGAGCAACGGCGGATCACCGGAATCCTGGAACGGCTGGAGTGGGGGCGCGCTCCGCGCCAGGGCACCGGCAGGAGGTGGGTTCCTTTAGTGACGCAGTGACGCACTGTGACGCACTTAGCTCACAACACCTAAAACAGGCACATGGTTGTATTTTACCAATATTGCACGCAGTTACCACTATAGGGCTTCTATGTAAAGTGCGTCACAGTGCGTCACTGCGTCACCTCCAGACCATGGCTTTTGCTGGTATCCGAAATCACAATTCGTTGGATGGACCAAAATCCATCAGAGAGTAGACAACAACATTATGTAGTCAATGAAAGACATGCGCAGTCTATTAAAGACAAAAAAATTAATATGCTTGCATTAATATATTTTTTGCTTAAAGCTTTAGTCTAGCTCTAGATTTTCGCGGTGATTGATGTTTTTGTCACTCAAAACATTCCTTGGCATGAGCAAGAGCGCGGGCGTCTCTTTGTCCGATCCGGGCCTGTCCCTGCTGTTTGGGCCTGCTCCGACTGCCGCCGGAACCAACGTCTCGCCAGAAACGGCCATGCGTTGCCCGGCTGTGTTCGCCTGCATCAAGGTGATTGCCGAGTCCGTCAGTCAACTTCCGTTGATTCTCTACCGGCGCACGGCTGACGGGGGCAAGGAGCGCGCAACCGATCACCCGCTCTACACCCTGCTTCACGACCAGCCCAATGACTGGACAAGTTCCACAGAGTTCCGGCAGACGATGCAGGCGGCGCTATCCCTTCATGGAAACGCCTACGCCTACATTGGCCGCTCCGGTGATCGCGTCGTTGAATTGATTCCGCTTCCATCGGCCTCTGTGGCCGTCACCGTCGATTCCGCGACGGTGGAGCCGCGTTACCGTGTCACCGGCCTGAACGGTGTGCCGAGTGAATATGACCGGCGTGACATTCTCCATTTGCGCTCTGTCGGCAACGGAGCCAGTCACGGCTATGTCGGTGCATCCCCTGTCATGCAGGTGCGCGAAGCTATCGGGCTGGCTCTGGCCCTTGAGGAACACGCCGGGCGGTTGTTCGGCAATGGTGCCCGCCCGGCTGGCCTGCTGAAGTACGCAAAGACCCTGACCGACGTAACGATCAAAAAGCTGCGGGTTGGTTTCGACCAAGCCTATGCCGGGGGGCCGAACAGTGGGCGGACGGCGATTCTCGAAGACGGCATGGACTTCGTGCCGCTCCAGTTCAACAGCGTTGACTCCCAGTTCCTCGAACTTCGCCAGTTCCAGGTTATCGAGATTGCCCGTGCCTTCCGTATCCCGCTCCACAAGATCGGAAGCCTTGAGCGATCCACGAACAACAACATTGAGACCCAAAACGGCGAGTTCCTGACCGACTGTATCATACCCATTCTCAAACTGTGGGAAGGGGCTATCCAGCGGTCATTGCTGTCGCCAAATGAGCGCAAGGAATACTTCACCGAGTTCCTGGTTGATGACCTTATCCGGGCCGACCTGGAACGGCGCTTTGCCGCCTATAGCGTCGCGATCCTCAACGGCGTTTTGAACCCGAACGAATGCCGCGCCCTGGAAAATCGCCCTGGATATGCCGGAGGTGAAATCTTCATGCGGCCTCTCAACACGGCCCCGACGACGGGGAGGGCGCAACCGTGACCGTGGAAACGCTCGCCGTCGAGTGCAAGTTCGTTGCTCCGACTGCCGCCGGTTCCATTTCCGGCTTTGCGGCACTGTTCGACGGCGTGCCGGATCGCCAAGGCGACACCATTGCCCCCGGTGCATTTGCCGACAGCCTGACCGAACGGAAGTCACGGGGTGACATGCCGTCGATGCTGGTTGAACACGGCGGCGCACCTGTCGGAGTATGGACCTCCATCATCGAAACCGATATCGGCCTGTCCGTCGAAGGCCAATTGGATATGTCAACCGAGAGCGGAAAGAAAGCCCTGGACTCTCTGAAGTCCGGGCGCATGTCCGGCCTATCCATCGGGTTCAAGACGATTGGCTCCGCTCCCCGTCCGGGTGGTGGCCGCGTCCTGACCCGTCTCGCCCTGGTCGAGGTAAGCATCGTTCGTAACCCGGCGCAAGAACGGGCGCGGGTGCTGTCGATCAAATCCGTCTCTCCCCCTGCCGCGTATGCGGCTTCACCGCCCTCCCCGAAAGGCACCATCATGGAACACACAGAACAGGGTGAAGCCGCGCCCGATCTTGCGGCTATCGAAACCAAGACTGCCGGTATGCTGGCCGGTATCGAGACAAAAATGACGGCGAGCCTGTCCGGCTTGACGGCACGTCTCGACAAACTTGAGACCGTGAGTCGCCGCCCTGGTGCCGCCGTCATGGATACCAAGGCCGTTTCCGAGGTTGAGACCAAGGCGTTCTCGACTTTCATTCGCCATGGCCGAGAGCGGCTTGATCCGGTTGAAGCCAAGAGCCTTCGTGTTTCCGACGACACGGCGGGCGGGTATCTTGCCCCGGAACAGTTCGTTACCGAGCTTCTGCGAAACCTTGTACAGTTCTCCCCCGTTCGGCAGGTGGCTCGCGTCGCCAATACGTCGGCAAGCGCGGTGCTTCTGCCGAAACGCACGGGGGGCTTGACGGCTTCGTGGGTCGGTGAGACCGGAGCACGCCCGGAAACCACCGTCACCTTCGGCCAGAACCGCTATTCCGTCTGCGAACTGGCCTGCTATGTGGACGTGAGCAACACCATGCTCGAAGACAGCGCTTTCGACGTGGCAAGTGAGTTGTCCTTCGAATTTGCGGAAGAATTCGGCAAGGCTGAAGGCACGGCATTCGTAACCGGCGATGGTGTGGTCCGGCCCACGGGATTCATGTCCGACGCCTCCTTGGGCTACACCGCGAGCGGCAGCGCTTCGGCCATTACTGCCGACGGCCTGATCGACCTGTTCCACGCCCTTGCCCCGACCTATCGTGCAAATGGCGTGTGGATGATGAACAGCACCACACTGTCCGCTGTCCGCAAGCTCAAGGACGGAATCGGCAACTATCTGGTCCTGAGCGCCGGTCTTGCCGGACAGGTGACGACAACGCTTCTTGGTCGCCCTGTCGTTGAGGCCGTCGATATGCCCGACGTTGCGGGTAACGCCTATCCGATTGCCTTTGGTGATTTCAGCCAAGGCTATCGCATTTTTGACCGTGTTGCCTTGTCCGTTCTCCGTGATCCGTACAGCCAAGCGACCAACGGCATGACCCGATTCCATGGTCGCCGTCGTGTGGCCGGTGGTGTCGCCAAGGCCGAAGCGATCCGCAAGCTCAAGATCGCCACGTCGTAACGGATTTGGGAGCCTGTGAACTTACAGGCTCCCCCTTCCACTGGAGACTCTCCCAAAATGTTGACCGTAACGACGCCCGCCGAGAGCCACCGCCTGACCACGCTCGCCACCGTCAAGGCCGAACTGAATCTGACCGGGAGCAGTGGTGATGACTCCTATCTGGCCGAGTTGATCGACCGGGCCAGCGATATGGTTTCCCGACACTGCAACCATTCCTTCGCACGCGAGACGGTACTGGAAACATTTCGACTGGCTGTCCCGGAATGGGTTCTGAGCTTGGCCCGCTGGCCTCTGGCGAACATCCTCTCCGTCACGGAAAACGGCAACACCCTGACCGCCGACGACTATGAGGCCGAGAACGAAATGGGTTTTCTCCATCGGCTCGCCGACGACCGCCGTACTCTGTGGGCTACCGGCAAGATCGAGGTGAGCTACCGTGCTGGCTATGCCCTCCCCGGACAACCTGGACGCACCCTGCCCCCTGACGCCGAGGCCGCAGTGGTGGCTCTGGTCAAAGACTTCTGGTTTGCGCGAGGCCGTGATCTTGCCGTGAAAGCCGAGACCGTCGAGGGCCTTGGCCGAACCGACTATTGGCGGGGCGGAGACTCGTCAATGCCGCCCGAAGTGGTTGGGCTGTTGACGCCTTACCGCAATATCCCGGTGGGTTGAACCATGCCGTATTCTCCCCCAACTCACTGCCCTGTCTATGGCCATAAGCCCTATACCGGCAAGCGCTGTCCCGCTTGTGCCGCGAGTTACGTCAAACCCGCAAGCAATGTCTTTTACCATGGCCGAACGTGGCGACGGATCGCGGATGAATACCGCGCGTCTCGCTCTGGAGTCTGTGAGTCCTGTGGCGCACCGCACGCCACCCACGTTGACCACAAGGTACCCCGATCACGGGGAGGCGGCGACGCCCCGGACAACCTTCAACTCTTGTGCGTCCGCTGTCACGGTTCCAAGTCTGCAACAGAGGGCAGCCGCTGGGGCAATACGGGGTAGGGGGGTAAATCCTTGGGGCTTTGGGGCTTGCGACCGGCAGGGGGTCTTCCTCCCGATAGACCAGAATTGAGCAAATACGAATAGGAAAACACGCCATGAGGGGCAGAAAACCCGACCTGAAAGCCATCGAAGGCGGTTTATCCCGCCTGCCCCCGGCTCCATCCTGGTTGCCGTTCGAAGGTAAGGCCGAGTGGCGGCGCGTCGTTCCCGGTCTAAGCCAACGCAAGACCCTCACCCGTGAAGACCTGCCCATGCTCGAAGCTTATTGCCTCTCAGCCGGGACGGTGCGGCGGATGCAGGCGACGATTGCCGCAGAGGGCGATATGGTTGAGAACGACAAGGGCGACCGCAAACGGCACCCGGCTTTCCAGACCCTCTTCCAGAGCCTGACCGAATGCCGCCGCCTTGCCGCCGAGCTTGGCCTGACACCCGCATCCCGAAACAAGGCCGCCGCGACTGAGGGCGATGACGATCTTTCCGACCTCGACCTATGAGCGCATCCACCTATCCCGACTGGATATTCGACGGCTCCGAAATCCCTGATCCGCTGGAATACGGGGAACGCGCCGTCAATTTTCTCCGACGCCTCCGACACCCGAAAAGCCGCCTCCCAAAACGCGCCTTCGACCTGACACCCTGGCAGGAACGGATCGTGCGGCGTATCTATGGACCCTGCCACCCGGACGGACGGCGGATCGTGCGCAGCGTCGTGATGCTGTTGCCCCGTGGGGGGCGGAAGACCTCCCTGGGGGCAGGACTCGGCCTGTTGCATTCCATAGGCCCTGAGCGCGTGCCCGGTGGCCTTGCTCTGTTTGCCGCCTCTGATCGCGAGCAAGCCCGTATCGGGTTCGAGGAAGCTGTGGGAATCTGTCGCGAAGACCCGCGTATTGAAAAGGTTCTCCGCTTCATCGATTATCGGCACCGGATCGAGCACCCGAAATCAGGATGCCAGCTTCGCGCCGTATCCTGCGACGCCGCCCGGAGCCACGGCACGACACCCACGTTTGCCCTGGTGGACGAACTTCACGCATGGCCTAAGCGCGACCTCTGGGACGTGATCCGTACCGGCTTGGTCAAGGTGCCCGGTGCGTTGTCCGTCACCATCACCACGGCGGGACGCGGACAACAGAATGTCGCCCATGACATTGTGGACTATGCCCGCCGAGTCGCCCGTGGCGAGATTGATGATCCTGGTACACTGCCGGTCCTGTTCGAGACTGCCGCCGATGCTGATTGGCGGGACGAATCGGTGTGGCAGCGGGCGAATCCCGGACTCGCCCAAGGTTTTCCCGACATCGAGGGCCTACGCCAGCTTGCCCGAGAGGCCGAGAACCGCCCGGCGGATCGGGAAGCTTTTCGACAGCTTCATTTGAACGTCTGGCTTGACCACAGCGTTGACCCGTTTGTGGACATGGGAGTTTATGACGCAGGCGCGACACCGTTGGATATGGACGCGCTGGCCTCTGCCCCGTGCTGGCTCGGGGTTGACCTTTCCAGCAACTCCGACTTAACCGTGGTGGTTGCCGCCTGGAAAGTGGGCGACGGCTACGCGGTCCTTCCGCATTTCTTCTGCCCGGCTGACAACCTCCGAGGCCGACAGGATCGGGACGGCGTGCCCTATGTCCGCTGGAAAGACGAAGGGCATATCGAGCCGACACCCGGCAACGTCGTCGATTTTCGCGCCGTCGAGGATTGCATCCGCGACCTCTCCGCCCGCTTCGACGTTCGAGGCATCGGAATCGATCCCCACCTCGCCCGCTCAACCTTGAACACCCTGACCGAAGACGGCTACCCGGCGGTGGAGGTGAGGCAAGGCTGGGTGACCATGGCTCCGGCGATCAAAGACCTTGAGCGGGCAATCATCGGGCGGATGTTCCAGCACGGAGGCCACCCGGTGTTGAGGTGGTGCTTCGACAACATCCAGGTCGAGACCGACAGGGCTGGAAACCGGCTGTTCTCAAAGGGGAAGGCACGGGAGCGTATTGACGGTGCGGTTGCGTGCGCGATTGCTCTGGCTCTGGCGAAAGATGGGGAGGGAGGGCAGAGCGTCTATGAGACGGCGCGCCCCGGTGGGTTTTTGTTTTTGTAACTCGAAGGCTTTCCTGCGCAGCATCGGCAAGGAGTGCTGCATCCACATCAAGAAGCCGCGCGGCAAACCAATGTCGCGACGGGCGGCGGCTGCCAACGCGAAGAAATCCGTAGTCCGCACCCATGTCGAGCATCCCTTTGCCGCCCTCAAGCCCAACTTCGAAGGTTTTCTTTAAAGAATCCAACCCTATCAATGCGTTGTGGGCCGAAAAAAGTTTTAGGCACCACAGCTATGAAGGCCGGAGTCCTATCTGGTGTTAGGCGATATCTCCTCGTAAACGGGTGGCAGGGTGATTCCAACGGCGCGGCAGACCTGATTTATGGTGGGTCCGGGCGCGGTGCGTAGCCGGGCGCGCTTGCCGTCCTGCTCAACGTCGACATGGCTGAGATCGGTAAGGTCATCAACAATCAGCTTCCACTCGATCGCCTTGGGGCCGTGTGGCGCAAGGCGGCTGACGAGTTCGTGGCGCAGCACGAGGGCCAGGAAGGTGCAGAACACGTGGCCACGGATGTTGGCGTCGGTCTTGTGGTAGATCGGCCGGGTGGTGAGAAGAGCTTTTCCGGTCCTGAAGGTGTCCTCCACGGCCAGCAGATGGCGATAGCGCAGGACCGCCTGCAGGGCGGTCAGCTTGGCGTTGACGCGCAAGACAAAGAGCCCGTCGAAGCAGGCGTCATTCTCGACCTTGGCCGGATCGATGGCGAAGGCCTTGCCGCCGGTTTTCTGCAGATAGCGGCGAAAGCCGGTGTTGGCGACCAGCTTCATGTCGCCGCCGGCCAACGCGGTCTTGAGTCCTTCGAGGATTTTCGCCCGCGTTTCTGCGTCTTTCCTGGCTTCCTCTTCGTTCCGGCAGACCACATAGCGGCGGCCTTCGATCGTGACGTCCTTGACCTCGAGGCGGGTCTCACCTTTCTGGCGTGGGATTGCCAGCGGCACGGACACGCCGTCATCGGTGATGACGTTCTCGTAGATCTCGCGCACCGACCGCTCGCGGGCGCCCAGAACGTAATCGACGCCCGCCGCCTCCAGCGCGGCGATGACGGCGGCGGAGATCATGCCGCGATCGGCGACCACACAGGCCCTGGAGATGCCGAAGCGTTCCTGTAGGCGGCGCACCACCGGGATCAGCGTCGTGACGTCGGCCGTGTTGCCGGGCGACAGGAACGAGGCGATCGGACGGTCATGACCATCGAGCACAATACCAAGGATCACCTGCTTCAGGTGAGGCCGGTAGTCCTTGGAATGGCCGCGTTGGCCGAGCGTCTCGCCGCCCTCGCCCTCGAAGTAGAGGCTGGTGGTGTCGAGGAAGGCGACCGTGGCTTCACCGAACAGGTCTTTCCGATACCGGTAGAGCGCTTCCTCAATGACATCGGTCATCGTTCTCGGCCCGAGCGGCCCGGCCGGTTCGGACATCTCCTCCCCCAGCCAGGCCATGGCCCGATACGCCTGATCCAGCGTCACCTGCTCCGCGCCAGGGACGCGGACCTTGTCCTTCCAATCGCTTGCATGCAGGTCGGAACCCGAGATCATCAGCCGGTGCAGAACCGTCATGTAGATGGCCCGCTCCACATCGAACCCGAACCGGCGATCGGCGAGCAGGCTGGTCAAAACCTCACGGCAGCCGGTCTCCTCCCACAGCCGGCCGAACACAAAGTCGGCGCCGATGCTCTGGCGCTTCAGTTCCGGCAACTCGCCCTTGTAGTAGCGCGACAGCACGATCGAGCGCGGCGAGTGCCGGGCCGCCGAGGCGATCAGCGAGTCCAGCATGCCGGACGCCTCGACCTCGTCCTTGCGGCCCAGTGATTTGATGACCCGCTGAACATGGCGTCCGCCCTCGCGGGCGTTCTCAACGAGGTAGAGGTATTCGTAGCCATTGATCTTCTTGACACGGATGAACATCGCGGGGCATCCTGGGCATCCTTCCAACAAGACACCACACGCAGTTCATATTTGTCAAGCGTTTATGCTGGCTAAAACCGGAGCATGCGATAGCAATTTAGCACCACAATTCGCCAAGAGGCGAGCAAACACAAGCGTTTCCGCCATTTTTCGGGCGCGGCGGGGGGGGAAACCTTCGAAGTTGGGTCAAGGGGCCGATGCGCCTCGCGCCACGACTCGTGATACAGCGGATGTCGCCGGGGATTGTTGTCCCGTCGGACAATCGCTCTAGTAGTACGCCACGCCATTATTATCAAACCTTTTCACTTTGTGAAATGTAATGGACCTATCCGCGTTCGGGACAGCAACAAAACTAAAGACAACACCCCTGTCTCCAGCATGGATAATCACAATCCTAGAGTGTGAGCCGATTTTTCCATTTTCAGAACGCAACCGTTTATCTTCAATCATGAAGCTCATTTTTTCATATCCATCCACAAAGCTTGTTAAATACACATCAGTCCAACCAAATTCATTCACATCAAAGTAAAAACTATGAACGTGTATCCCATTTATTTGATATAGATATATAATAAGCGCCTCAATCAGTTCCCTCAAAGTGATGTTTGCTGGCCTCTTCGTAAGATCCGGCTTAATCGTTACGGGACCATCTGCCCGTTTTGAAGTAAATTCTGCCAGAGATTTTTTTGCTTCGACGTTTCCATTGTCAGTAGCCTTGCGAAACCACTCAATGGCTTTTGCTCGATTCTTCGGCACGCCTACGCCCTTGGCATACATTAGCCCTATAAGATATTGTGCATAGGCGTTCCCCTGGTCGGCTGCCTTGCGGAGCCACTTCGCCGCCTCGGCACCATCCTGTGGAACTCCCAACCCTTGTATATACATGTTTCCTAGACTGGCCTGTGCGCTGGCCTCGCCCTGGTCGGCAGCCTTGCGAAACCACTTCACCGCCTCGGCGTCATCCTGCGGAACTCCCAACCCTTGTGCATACAAGGCACCTAGACCGGATTGTGCATTGGCATCGCCCTGGTCGGCAGCCTTGCGGAGCCAGTTCACCGCCTCGGCACCATCCTGCGGAACTCCCAACCCTCGTGCATACATGACCCCTAGATTGCTCTGCGCGCTGGCGTCCCCCTGGTCGGCAGCCTTGCGATACCACGAGACCGCCTGGGTATGATCTTGCGGAACCCCTTTGCCTTTATGATACGCGAATCCGAGGTGGATCTGAGCCTCGCTGTCCCCCTGATCTCCAGCCATGCGAAGCCACTTCAACGCCTCGCTATAATCTTGCGATACCCCTTTTCCGTCGAAATACATCGCGCCCAGCCGAGATTGGGCGCCCAAATGGCCCTTCTCCGCTAGCGGCCGGCACAGTCGCAGCGCAGTGGCGTAATCCCCATCATCATAGGCTTTGGCAACTTCCTCATACGACCCCCGTTGCCAGAAAAAGCGCATTCCCCCCCCAATGTTGCCAGCCAGTAAAGCGCAATGGTAGCATTTACATGTCCGAACGGCCATCTTCTTTCGGACAGAGGCGGACACTCGCCGACGGGTTTTTTTCGGACACAGTTCGGACACGAACGAGAAAGCCCCGATCCACTGGACCGGGGCTTTTCGTATCTCACTGATATATAGGGCTAATTTGGTTGCGGGGAGAGGATTTGAACCTCTGACCTTCAGGTTATGAGCCTGACGAGCTACCGGGCTGCTCCACCCCGCGGCAGGGATTGGTTTGCGGGCTCGGGGATGGAGCGCAGGGGTCATCGTGGATAGGTCGAGAACGGCTTTTGGGGGAATGCGGGCTTGGAAGATCTGGCAGCGACCTACTCTCCCACGCCTTAAGACGCAGTACCATCGGCGCAGAGGGCTTTCACGTCCGAGTTCGGGATGGGATCGGGTGTTGCACCCTCGCTATAACCACCAGATCATCCAAGCGCGCACGCCCCTGATCCTGGA
>JADGDA010000209.1 GCA_015228695.1 Alphaproteobacteria bacterium | reverse complement strand
GCCCCCCCGCCCGACGAGGCGGACGGAGAGCACGGGTAGGACTTGATGCTGCCGGCCATCAAGAATGACCGGCGGCAGTTCCCTCAGGCGCCGGGTGGGCGCGTCCGCGGTCATTGTCAATGACCGCTGGCATTAGCCGGCCGTGGCGAGCGCCCCTTCTCCGGCGGGAGCGGCCCGCCTCCCGGACCGCGCCCAGAGGCGCCAGGACTGGGCCTTTTCGACGGTCCGCATCGCGGTCGCCGAAAGGAAGGGCACGCTCTGAATGGCCAGGGTGGCGGCGAACAGGGAAATCTCCAGCACCGACTCATGGTTGGTGAGGAACAGGACCGCCGCCCCGGAGGCCAGGAGAAGGCCGAGGATCGTTTCGGACCGGGCGGAATGATCGCCCTTCTTCTTCTTGGCCGCTCCGCCCTTTTCCGTGCGCAGGAAAGGCAATCCGTCGCGGACGAACCCGTCGAACACCGCCCTGGCGACGGTCAGTTGCAGGCTCATCGCCGCCACCGAGGCCCCGAACGTCTCCAGGACCGAGGCCTTCACCCGGGCCCGATAGAGGAAGAGGCTGTGGAGGACGTTCACCGCGAACGCGACCAGAATCGGCAGGGTCATGGCGGTCGGCATGACCAGCCCGACGGCCAGGATCACCGGGACGGCCAGAAGATTGAGCACCGACACCGCCGCTCCCAGCGCATCGGACAGCCAGTAGAACCACCCCGTCATGTACTGAAACTTCTGGGCCGGGGTCAGCGTCCGGGACTTCGGCAGCATGTGGGTCCAGTGCTTCTTGAAGATCTGCACCGCGCCATAGGCCCAACGGTGGCGCTGGGTCTTGAACGCCTTGAAGGTGTCGGGAAGAACGCCCCATCCGTAGCGGGTGTTGGTGTAATGGGCGCTGTAACCGGCCTCGAACAGGCGCAGGCCGAGTTCGGTGTCCTCGACGATGGTGTCCGTGCTCCAGCCGCCGACCTGCTCGAAGGCGGAGCGGCGGACCATCAGCATGGTGCCGTGGGCGACGATGGCGTTCTCCTCGTTGCGCTGAACCATCCCGATGTCGAAGAACCCCGCGTATTCGCTGTTCATCATCCGCTTCAGCAGCGACTCGGAACCGTCACGGTGATCCTGGGGCGCCTGCACCATCCCCACCGTGGGATCGGCGAACGCCGGAACCAGGTCCTTGAGCCAGTCGGGAGCCACCATATAGTCGGCGTCGATCACGGCGATGATCTCGGCCTCCGGGTGGGTATGCTGGAGCGCCAGATTCATGGCCCCGGCCTTGAAGCCCGCGACGTTCAGGAGATTGAGGAACTTGAAGCGTTCGCCGAGGGTGGCGCAATGCGCCTCGATGGGCTTCCAGTACGCCTCGTCGGGCGTATTGTTGATAATGACGACCGCCTCGAAATTCGGATAGTCGAGGGCCGCCACGCTGTCCAGGGTGGCCTTCAGCATCTCGGGCTGTTCGCGGTAGGCCGGGATGTGGATCGACACCTTGGGGGCGAAATCCCGGGCCGCGCGGGCCGGATCGCGGACGAGCAGCCGGGTCGGCCGCCGCCCCAACAGGACGTCGGCGATCTCGTGGACCTTGGTCAAGGTCACCGCCACCAGCGGGGTCAGCATCAGGACGCCCACGCCCCACATGACCCAAACGCTCGGCGTCATGTAGTTCTGGAACGGGTAGACGACGGCCATGACCAGACCGAGTCCCAGGGCATGGGCCGCGACCGAGTAGGCAAGGGCGTGGGCGAAGGTCGGCCGCCGCCGCCACAGGCCGAGGAGGGTCAGGACGACGCCGAAGGCGACGGCCCCGGCGGCCACGGGCCCGTCGCGCGACTCGTCCACGGTTCCGGTGAGGGCGAATTTCGCCTGCCGGTCGGTGTCGAACATGCCCCAATAGCCGCCGACGCTGCCTTCCTGGGTTTTCCAGGGCTGATCGAAGGCCTCGACGATGTTGTATTCGATGCCGCGCCTGTCGGCCTCGACCATGAAATCGCGGATGATTTTGGCCTGATCGAGGGCGCCCGGAACGGCGTCCTTGCGGTTGTAGCCGTTGCTCGGCCATCCGAATTCGGCGACCACGATCCGCTTGCCCGGATAGGCGCGGCGCAGATCGTCGAGTCTCTCCAGAGCGTAGGAGACGGTCTGTTCGGCGGAAATCCCTTCCCAGTAGGGCAGGATGTGGGCAGCGATGTAGTCCACCTCGTTGACCAGACGCGGATTTTCGAGCCACACGTTCCAGATCTCGCCGGTGGACACCGGCACCTTGACCCGCTTCTTGACCTGACGGAGCAGGGCGATGACCTCGTCCACGGTCTTGTCGTCGCGGTAGACCATTTCGTTGCCGACCAGGATCGACTTGACGTTGCGGTGGGCCTTGGCCAGCGCCACGGCGGCCTCGATCTCGCGCTTGCTGCGATCCTCCCGCTTGTCCACCCAGGCCCCGACCGTCACGTTCAGCCCGTGGCGCTGGGCCAGGGCGGGCACGACGTCCATGCCCTGGGTGGTGGTGTAGGTACGGACATTCTTCGTCATGCCCGACAGCAGGGCCAGATCGCGATCCACCTGTTCCGGAGTCGGGATGTCGCCCTTGTTCGGGTCCTGATGGCGCCCGAACGGGCTGAAAGAGATGGACTGGACGAAGGAGGCCACGTCCGGAGGCGATGCCGTTTTGTGGGTCTGGAACCACGCCGACGCATGCAAAGCGGCCACGATCAATGCCGCCACGACGACGTTTCTCATGGTTCCATACCCCTCCCAGGACGTTGATACGAACTAAGAGAAGGTTTTATTTCGCAATTGCGGCATAATCAAGGCAGCCCTGCCCCCCTTTGGGGGCGCGGCCTACCTGTTCCCCGTCGTTTCCGCCGGTTTCGCGGGAGTCCGCCGGGGGGGCGCGTCCTGGGATGCCGGCGCGCGCGCCTTCGCGGGGGCTCCCACGGGGGCTCCAGCCTCCGCGCCGGCACCCGATTTCTCATCGGCCGAGTCCGCGTCCGGGAAATTCCGGGTGTAGGGGAGATCCCAGCACCGGTCGATCCGCGCGTCGATGGGTTCGGCCGGCGACTCCGAGCGGACGACGCAGCCGAACGCCTTGCCCAGGTGTTCGATCGGGCAACCGAAGGCGGAGTAGAAGGTTTCAAACTGACGGGCGGCATCGATATCGTCGCGCTTCAGAAGACTGGACACCCGCTTGCCCAGCCACGCGCACTCGGATTCATGGGGAGAAACGGCCGGAGCCACGGATTCGCGCTGGGAACGTTTGGTGCGGCGGGGTTTCCGCCTCTCCTTGCCCGCCGGAGCGGCTGCGTCCACGCCCGCCGCCGGGGCCGGGGCTGGGGCCGCGACCGGAGCGGCCTTCGCGGGCTCGACTTTCGCCGGGGCCGCCGGTTCCGCCGCCATTGGAACGACCGGATACAGCAGGGCGACGCACGCCGCCACGAGAATGACCTTGGCTTTCATGTTCATGACCCGGATTGAGGAGCGACCGGGGTTCTGGGTACACCATCGGCCCCGCGAACTCAAACGCAATCGTCTATCCAGATACGGCAAGGAATCCAGGTCAACGAAAAGCTCAATTGCGTACGGCCACCCACACCCCGCCGTCTGGTCCGTGCCGGAAGGAGGCCCGTGGAGGACGATCTATGATTGTGCGGTGGAGTGGGACGAGCGGGGGGCGTCTCCCCCCAGGACGGCGCTCAATTCGGCGCGCATCTCCAGCATCTCCCGCAACAGGCGTTCCAGCCCTTCCTTTTCCTGGAAAGGGGGGGGCGCGTCCGGGATGTCTTCCCCGGTCCCGTCGGAGGTCGGGGAAAGATCGAGAACGATCTGATCGCTTCCCATCTCCCCCGCGGCCAGCGCCTTGGGGCCGTTTTCGCGCAGGAGCTTCTGCACCCCCTTGATGGTGAAGCCGTCGTTGTAGAGGAGATCGCGGATACGACGGAGAAGGGCCACGTCCTCCGGCCGGTAATAGCGCCGGCCGCCGGCCCGCTTGAGCGGGCGGACGTGAACGAACTTCGTCTCCCAGAACCGCAGGACGTGTTGGGGAATGTCCAGTTCGTCGACGACCTCGCCGATGGTGCGGAACGCGGAGTCGGACTTGCCGCCCCGCCGCTCCCGGACCGGAGAGGAAGCGTCTTCGTCGCGCCCCGTCATGACGCTCCGCCGCTCCGCCCGCCGTTGACCCGGCCCTTCAGAAGCTGGGACGGCCTGAACACCAGCACCTGACGGGGCAGGATGGGCACCTCGTCGCCGGTTTTGGGGTTGCGCCCGACGCGCTGCCCCTTTTTGCGCACGGAGAAGCTGCCGAACGAGGAAATCTTGACCGTCTCCCCACGGGACAGGGCCCCCGAGAGTTCATCGAGCACCATCTCCAGGATGTCCGCCGATTCGTTCCGCGACAGTCCGACTTCCTGGTAAACGGCCTCGCATAGCTGCGAGCGGGTGATGGTGTTCGCCGGCATGAACTGCTCCCCCTAGAAAGAAACCGCCCTCGCCGGGCGCGCTCCGCGCTTGGCCGCGGCCTCAATGACCGCTGGTTTCATGGCCGCTGGTTTCATGCACGGCGGGTCGGCAAAGCCGGTGGCGAACTCTTAGAGTCTGTCCGGAGAGACCCTAGCACCACCAGCAAACGACACGCCCCCCAGGGGGACTCGCCAGCATGGCCGAATATCCCTGGGGCATTCCGGCCACGCCACCCCCGGCCCGCCGGAACGATGGCGGCGGGCGTCCCCCCCGGGTCGCGGGATCATGTGGCCGAGATCAATCTCTTCGTCAGGAGCAGTAGCAACGTCAACCCAAACATCTTGCTCTGGGAACAATCTAACCTGAC
>JADGDA010000208.1 GCA_015228695.1 Alphaproteobacteria bacterium | reverse complement strand
TAGGCGTCCCCGGCCGAGGCGCCTCCCTGCACCAGAACCCCGCGCGAGGGGTGGGCCGAGATGTCGGCCCTGAAATTATGCGCCTCGCGCGAGAACACGACGGCGGCGTCGATGGGGTGGTCGAAATATTTCCCGACAAGAGCCGCAACCGACTGTTCCACATGGGCCCGCAAAGCGTCGCCCACGTCTATCTGCTTGCCATTCACGGAGATTTGCATGGTTGTAATGTCCCACCGCTAGCGCCGACGGCAGAGGGCGCAATTCCTCCCAAACCCGCCGTCGCGGCACCCGTCCCGCAGCCTTGTACCCCGCGAGGTCGCGGACCATAGGCCGACGGAACGGGCAAGTCAAGGTCCGCGCGACCGCCTTGCCGCGAACCGGAAACCCGGATTTCCCGACCCACCTAGCCCTACCCACCTGGAAAGCACATGGTCTTCTCCCGGCGCCTTTGGACGGAGGAGGGGATCCGCATCGCCTCCCGGTATTTTGCCACGGTTCGCCGGGCAATATCGACCCCATCCTTGCGTAAAATGAGAACAATCATCTCGTCCGACAAAATATCTCCGGGCGATTCCGCGTCGATCATCGTTTTGATGCGGTGACGGACCGCCTCGGACGAGTGGGCCGCCGCTCCGTCCGCCGAGGCGATGGCCGGGGTGAAGAAGTACTTGAGTTCATAAACCCCGCGCGGAGTGGCGATGTACTTGTTGGACGTCACCCGGCTGACGGTGCTTTCATGCATCTCGATCGCCTCCGCGATGTCGCGGAGGATCAGGGGCTTCAGAAACCTGACCCCCCGGGAGAAGAACGCATCCTGTTGACGGACGATTTCCGTCGCGACCTTGAGAATGGTCGTCGCCCGCTGGTGCAGGGATTTCACCAGCCAGTTGGCGGTCTGATAACACTCCGCGATATAGGTTTTCTCTTCCTTGTCGCGGGCCCCCTTGGACACCTTGGCGTAATAGCGCGTATCCACCAGCAGCCGGGGCAGGGTCTCGGAATTCAACTCGACGTGCCACCCGCCGCCGGGGGCCGGGCGCATCAGGACGTCGGGAGTGACCGGAGAGGCGATGGCGTGATCGAAAACCAGCGCCGGTTTGGGGTCGAGGGCGCGAATCTCGGCCACCATTTCCGCCAGATCCTCGGCATCGACCCCGCAGGCGGCCATGAGGCCCTGGAAATCCCGCTTGGCCAGGAGCTCCAGATTGTCGAGCAGCGCCGCCATGGCCGGATCGTACCGGTTGCGGTCGATCAACTGCAACGCCAGGCATTCTTTCAGGGAGCGGGCGAAAATGCCGGGAGGATCGAATTTCTGGAGGGTGAGCAGAACCGTTTCGACCAGTTCAAGGTCGCAATCGAGTCGACTCGCCACTTCGCCCGGATCGCCCGCCAGATAGCCGGCCTCGTCCACCATCTCGACCAGATGCAGCCCGATCATGCGTTCCACCGGATCGACGAGGTCCACGTTGATCTGGGCGATCAGGTGGTCGCGCAGGGAAATCTCTTCCGAGAGGGTGCGTTCCAGGTTGGAGTCGTCGTCGCCGAAATCGGTGCGCCCGCCGTGCCCGGACCAATTGGCGAAGGCCGTGTCCCCGTCGCCCCCGTCGAGGCCGTCGGCGGTCCAGGTGTTGTCATAGTCCACGTCGAGGGGCGGCTCCTCCTGCCCCCCGATGGAGTCCAGCATGGGTTCGTCCACGTCCCTGGCGGCGGCGGGCTCCGGCGCCGGCTCGGCCTCGTCGTGCCCGTCGGCGCGCTCCAGAAGGGGATTGGTTTCCAGTTCCTGCTCGACGAACGCGCTCAGTTCCAGGCTGGACAGTTGCAACAGCTTGATCGCCTGCTGCAACTGCGGCGTCATGACCAGGGATTGCGATTGTCTGAGGTCCAGCCTCGGCGTCAGCGCCATGATGCCTTACCTCATACCGCCGAGCCGATAAATCGGCTCGCCGTATTTCCCTCGCCGGGCGCGACCTTTCAGTCGCTTGGCCGCGGCCTCAATGGCCGCTTGATACCGACACGCAAGTTTGGATGAAGTGTCAAACATTGTGCGCGCCGGCATCACAAACTAAACCGTTCGCCGAGGTAAACGCGTCGGACATCCTCGTTGCCGACGATCTCCGACGGTTTGCCTTCCATCAGCACGGTCCCGTCGTGCAGGATGTAGGCGCGGTCGATGATCTCCAGGGTTTCGCGCACGTTGTGGTCGGTGATCAGCACGCCCAGCCCGCGATCCTTGAGGTGGGCGACCAGATCGCGGATTTCGCCGACGGCGATCGGATCGATGCCCGCCAGCGGCTCGTCGAGCAGGATGAAACTCGGCTGCGAGGCCAGGGCGCGGGCGATTTCGACCCGGCGCCGCTCCCCGCCGGACAGGGCCAGGGCCGGAGCGAGCCGCAGGTGGGAGATGGAAAACTCCGCCAGCAGGGAATCCAGCATGACCGCGCGATGGTCCGGGTCCGGCTCCACGATCTCCAGGATGGCCATGATATTGCCTTCCACCGTCAAGCCCCGGAAAATCGAGGCCTCCTGCGGCAGATAGCCGATGCCGAGGCGGGCGCGCCGGTACATGGGAAGATCGGTGATATCGTGCTCGTCCAGAAAGACCGCCCCGGCGTCGGGCTTGATCAGGCCGGTGATGCAATAGAAACAGGTGGTCTTGCCGGCTCCGTTCGGTCCCAGGAGCCCGACCGCCTCCCCTCGCCGCACCGAGATGCCGACATCGCGCAGAACCGGGCGGCGGTTGAAGCGTTTGCCGAGGTTCTCCGTCCGCAGGCCGGTGCTCTCCGCGACCAGGCGCGGCACGACCGGCTCCTCGGCCGGAGGGATCGTATCGGGGCGCGCGTCCAGCATCCTATTTTTTCCCCGGCGCCAGCAGCAGCTTCACGCGCTCGCGGGTCCCCGTTCCCGGTTGCGCGGCGAAGATCTGGCTGACGCCGGTTTTCAGGTTGACCACGGCATGGGACCCGTTGAGCTGGTTGTCTTCCCTCGTGATCTTGACCGAGCCGTCCAGGGTGGCGATGCCTGTCTCGACATTATAGACCCCGACGTCGCCCCGCACGACCTCCTTGTCCGTCTCGATCAGAACGTTTCCCTTGGCGTTGACGAGGGAGACCTTGGTTTCCTTGCCGCCGACGGGGGTGAAGCTGGCGGTCACCTCGTCGGCGCGGAGGGTGCGGCCCTCGCTGTGCACCTCGACCTTGCCACGGGCCACCGCGAACCGTTTGGCCTCGAAATACTCGATTCCGTCCCTGGCGGTGATGGTCTGCTTAGGAGTGACCAGCCGCGCCGGCCGGCCGTGGAGAACCAGCCGCGCGTCGTCCATGGTGTAGACCGCCGTGTCGCCGGTGGCGGTTTCGGTCGGCGAGGCGATGGTGACGCTCCCCTTCGCCTCAAGTTTCCAGATATCGGTGCTGGAGCCCGCGTCCTTGTCCCGGTAATGGGCGGTCAAGGAGTCGGCGGTGACCGCGACCTTGCCACGCACCGCCCGCGCGTTGCCCCGGGCGGTAAAGACCTTCGCGGTCTGTTCCCACTCGATCCCCTTGTCGGCATAGACCTCGATCGGGCCGTCGCCGTTGCCGGCGAAGTCGATACCCTCGGACATCGCCGGACCGACGGCGGCCCCCATGACCACCCCCCACGCCAGGACCGGAACCAGCGTCCGCCACCCCCGCCTCACGGCTTCGCCCCCGCCGCCGGCCTTAGGATCAGTTTGGATTTTCCGGTGAAGGTGACGTTTTTGCCTCGCTCGGTGATGAGCAGGCCCTCGGCGTCCACCTCGCCGAAAGGCCCCTGGCCACGGACAGGGTCCCGGCCGACGGCGCGGTTCGCCTTGAGGTCGACCTGGACGGCGGCGGTGTGGAGTTCATATCCCTGGTCCTGGAACACGTTGACGCCTCCGCGCAGGTCCAGAAGACCGGAGTCGTGGTTGTAATGGCCGGTGCTGGAATCGAGCACCAGCCAAGTGCCGTCCTTCAACGTGATGTCGGCCTTGGGCGATTCCATGTCGAGCGCATGGCTCCCGTCCGCCGCCTCGGTGGCCAGATCGGCGGTGACGGTGAACGGCTGGTTATCGTTGTCGGTGCCGAAGTAACGCGCGTTGACCATGGTCAGCGAGTCCACGGCGCCGGCGGACATGGAGGAAAAACCCAGGCGGAACCGCTCGTCCACGGAGGACAGGCGCGGCCACACGACCACGAGCGCGATCAGAACCACCGCCATGCTGGGAAGGATCAGCTTCATCATGGACACGAAGCGGCTGTAGTGGGGCGAGCCCGCGCGCGCATGGGCGGCCGGCGCGCTCCGCCCCGCGCGCGGCTCCGGGGGAGGCCGGAACAGGGGCTGGGGCTGGGCGCTCATGCCAAGCCGCCGCGCAGGCAGTCGTGGATATGGAGAATGCCGACCGGCCTCGCGTCCTCGACCACGAACAGGTTGGTGATCCCCCGCGCGTTCATGATCCCGAGCGCCTCCGAGGCCAGGGTATGGGGAGCGACCACCTTCGGCCCGACGGTCATCACCTCGCGGGCGGTCCGGGTCAGGAGCCCGGACGCCATGTGCCGGCGCAGGTCCCCGTCGGTGACGATGCCGATCAGGAGCCCGGACTCGTCGGTGACGCCGACACAGCCGAAACGCTTGGCGGTCATGGCCAGGATGACCTCGGACATGATCATGTCGGCGGAAACGACCGGCAGCATGTCGCCGCCGTGCATGAGATCGCCGACCCGCAGCAGAATCCGCCCCAGCTTGCCGCCCGGATGGAACCTCTGGAAATCGGCGGCGGAAAAGCCTTTCCGGTCCAGCAGGGAAACGGCGATGGCGTCGCCCAGGGCCAGCATCATGGTGGTGGAAGTGGTCGGCGCCAGACCCAGCGGACAGGCCTCGGGCAGGCGGGGCAGCACCACAGCCACGTCGGCGGCGT
>JADGDA010000207.1 GCA_015228695.1 Alphaproteobacteria bacterium | reverse complement strand
AGATATCGCCCGTTATGTCAAGGTAGTAGTCTATATGCTCGGCTGCCATGGCACCCCGATGGTTTTTACGATTGTTGTCGGAATTTTGATTGCTAACGACGTTAGTTCCACTTATATAACCGATGAACATATATAAGAAGGGGACGAATGTTGATGTCCGATCCATCGAACCAAGCTGAACTGCTGTCGCTGACGACCGAGATCGTCGCGGCTCATGTCGCCAACAATTCCGTTCCGCTCCATGATCTGCCTTTTCTGATTGCCGAGGTCTACAAATCCCTGGCGACGGTGGGCTCCACGCCTCAGCAGGAGGAGCGCGCCCAGCCCGCCGTTCCGATCAAGAAGTCGGTCACTCCGGATTACATCATTTGTCTTGAGGACGGCAAGAAGCTGAAGATGCTGAAGCGTCATCTCAAGACCGCCTACAACATGACGCCGGAGGAATACCGCGAACGGTGGCAGCTTGGCCCCGACTATCCGATGGTGGCTCCGAACTACGCCCAGCATCGCAGTTCCCTGGCCAAGAAGATCGGTCTTGGGACCAAGGCGCGCAAGCGGGGCGGAGCGAACGACTGAGGCTCCGCACATCCACGGCTCGGCTCTTGAGTCTGTCCTTAACCCTTGGATTGACGGCGACTGCGGAAGATGATTTCTCGGATTGAGCGGCGTTGCATCGAGAGCGGGATGAAAATGACCGACCAGCGCCGGGTGATTGCCCGTGTCCTGTCGGAAACCGGCGATCACCCCGATGTCGAGGAACTGCACCACCGCGTCAATGCGGTCGATTCCCGCATCAGCATCGCCACCGTCTACCGCACCGTGCGCCTGTTCGAGGACGCGGGGATTCTCGAACGGCACGATTTCGGGGACGGGCGGGCGCGTTACGAGGAAATCGCCGAGGGCCATCACGACCACCTGATCGACGTCAACACCGGACGGGTGATCGAGTTCCAGAGCGCCGAAATCGAGGCTCTCCAGCGGGAAATTGCCAGCCGTTACGGCTACCGCCTGATGGGCCACCGCCTGGAACTGTTCGGGGTGCCGCTGTCGTCCGGATCGGGTGACGAGTGACCTCCCTTTTGCCCGCTTTCTCCGGCTTTGACTTCGCCCCGTTCGATGCTAGGGTCCTAGGGTCTCTGTATGGGGTGTGCGGGTAGACCGGTGAGTTGAGTAAAAACCTTTTCATCAAGACCTACGGCTGCCAGATGAACGTGTACGATTCCGCGCGCATGGCGGACGTTCTGGCTCCCCTTGGCTTTACGCCGGTCGACGCGCCCGACGACGCCGACATGGTCATCCTCAACACCTGCCATATCCGCGAAAAAGCGTCCGAGAAGGTGTTTTCCGAGTTGGGACGCCTCCGCCGGATCAAGGAAAGCCGCCGCGCGGGCGGAACCGACATGATTCTCGCTGTGGCCGGCTGCGTCGCCCAGGCCGAGGGCGCCCTGATCGTGGAGCGCGCGCCCTATGTGGACGTCGTGCTCGGTCCCCAGACCTATCACCGCCTGCCCGAGATGATCGCGCGGGTGGCGCGGAGCCAGGGAGCGGAGGGGAACCGCCTGCTTGAAACCGACTTCCCCCCGGAGCCCAAGTTCGATCATCTGCCGCAGCCCGCCGCCTCCGGAGTCTCCGTCTTTCTGACGGTGCAGGAGGGGTGCGACAAGTTCTGCACCTTTTGCGTCGTCCCCTATACGCGGGGGGCGGAATATTCCCGCCCGGCGGCCGCCATCCTGGAGGAGGCCCGGCGGCTCGCGGAAACCGGCGCGCGCGAAATCACCCTCCTCGGGCAGACCGTCAACGCCTATCGCGGCGAGGGACGGGACGGCCCCTGGGGACTGGGACGCCTGATCCGGGCCTTGGCCGGGATCGAGGGGATCGAGCGCATCCGCTACACCACCTCCCACCCCCGCGATGTGGACGACGACCTGATCGCCGCCCATCGGGACCTGCCCCAGTTGATGCCGCTGCTCCATCTGCCCGTTCAGTCCGGCTCGGACCGGATTCTGGCCGCGATGAACCGGGGACACACGGCCGACGACTACAGACGCCTCGTCGTGCGCCTGCGCAAGGCGCGGCCCGCCCTCGCCCTTTCGTCGGACTTCATCGTCGGCTTTCCCGGCGAGACCGAGGAGGATTTCGCGGCCACCATGAATCTGGTTCATGAAACCGGCTTCGTGCAGGCGTATTCCTTCAAGTACAGCCCGCGCCCCGGCACTCCCGCGGCGGCGGACCCCGACCAGGTTCCAGAGGAGATCAAGTCGCGGAGGCTGGCGGCCTTGCAGGACTTGTTGACGGCGCAGCAGAGGGCCTTCAACGAAGCCTGTGTCGGACGCGAACTGCCGGTGCTGATCGAGGGGCGCGGCCGGTTCCCCGGACAGATGGCCGGACGCAGTCCCTATCTCCAGCCGGTCACGGTCCGGATGGACGAGGACGCGGTGGGCCGGATTCTCAATCTGCGCATCCTCGAGGCGCGCCCCAACAGCCTGTCGGGCGAGGGGACGGACTCGGCCGGACCCGAGTATGGAACCTGCGGCTGCGGCGGAAGTTGCCGCTCCGCCGAGGGAGGGCAGGGTTGAAACCGGCCCAGCCCCACCCCGTCGCCGAGATCGTCCGCGTGTTCGACGACAATGCCCTCTCGCAGATTTTGTTCGGCCCCGAGAATGCCAACCTTGAACGGATCGAGCGTCAACTCGGCGTCCTGCTCGACACCTGCGGCAACTCCGTCACCATCAGCGGTCCGTCGGGCTCGGTGAAGGTGGCGGGCTCGGCCCTCGATACACTCTACAACCGCATCCGCCGGGGGCAGGAGGTGGAGACGGGCGACGTGGATGCCGCGGTGCGCCTGTCCCGCTACGGCGCGTCCATGGACGACCACGACAGCCTGACCATCCGGACCCGCAAGCGCCACATCGCCCCCCGGTCGGAAACCCAGGCCGCTTATCTGCGCGCCATGCGCGATAACGAACTCGTGTTCGGGCTGGGCCCCGCCGGCACCGGAAAGACCTATCTCGCGGTGGCGGTGGGGTTATCGATGCTGCTGACCGGGCGGGTGGGACGGCTCATCCTGTCCCGTCCGGCCGTCGAGGCCGGCGAGAGACTCGGGTTTCTTCCCGGCGACCTGCGCGAAAAGGTGGACCCCTACCTGCGTCCGCTCTACGATGCCCTCTATGACATGCTGCCCGGCGAGCAGGTGCAGAAGCGCTTTGAGTCCGGAGATATCGAGGTGGCTCCCCTCGCCTTCATGCGCGGACGCACCCTCGGCAATGCCTTTGTGATCCTGGACGAGGCCCAGAACGCGACGCCCGTGCAGATGAAGATGTTCCTGACCCGCCTGGGCGAACACGGACGCATGGTGGTCACCGGGGACGCGAGCCAAGTCGACCTGCCGGAGGGAGCCGTGTCGGGCCTGCGCGATGCCGTCGAGATTCTGGAGGGGACCGAGGGCGTGGCCGTCGTCTCGTTCTCCGACAGGGACGTGATGCGGCATGAACTGGTCGCGCGCATCGTGCGGGCGTATCAGGAGCGGGAAGATCGCCGGAACGCCGCTCCCGCCCCACGGGAGCGCGGCGGACGGATGGAAGACGGGTGACGTGGACGCAGACCCCGACATAGATGTGCTGACCCCCTGTGAGGCGTGGACCGCCGCCGTTCCCGAGGCTCCGGTTCTGTGCCGGCGCGTCGCCGCCAAGGCTTTCCGGGCCGGGGCCGGCTCTTCCCCCCTGCTCGCCCCCGGACTTGCCGCCGCCGGAGCGGAGATGAGCATAACCCTGGGCGACGATGCTCTGGCGCGCCGGTTGAACCGGGAGTACCGGGGACAGGACAAGCCCACCAACGTGCTCTCCTTCGCCGCCCTCGACGACGGAGAGATGTTCCCGGAGGAGGACCCGCAGCCGGTCATGCTGGGCGACATCGTCGTCGCTTTCGAGACGACGTCCGCCGAGGCCGAGGCCGAAGGAATCCTCCTCGCCCACCACCTCAGCCATCTCGTGGCCCACGGCGTTCTCCACCTGCTGGGCTACGACCACGAGGACGACGACGCGGCGGACCTCATGGAAGGGCTGGAAACGGCCATCCTGGCCGGCCTCGGCGTCCCCGACCCCTATTCCGATGCACACACCGACGACAACATGAGGACCCCGGCGAAAAAATGAACGAAGTGGCGAGTCCCCGACCCGCGCGCGACGAGAGCGGCAATCATTCCCTGATCAAGGCGGTCTCCGCTTGGCTGAGGGACCTTCTTCACTCCCGCAACGGCGAGTCCTCGGTCCGCGAGGCGCTGGAGGAGATCATCGAGGAGCGGGGGGAGACAGAGGTCCCCATCGACGCCCATGAAAGGCTGCTCCTCGGCAACATCCTGCGCCTGCGCGACGCCACCGCCTACACGGTCATGGTGCCCAGGGCCGACATCGTCGCGGTCGAAATCACCACCTCCCTCGACACCGTCACCGACATGATGGCGCGCCAGGGCCATTCCCGCATGCCGGTCTACCGTAACACCCTGGACGACGTGGTCGGCATGGTGCACATCAAGGACGTGCTGGCCGCCATATCCTCCGGCAAGAACGGCCCCCTGCGCTCCCTGCTCCGGCGCATCCTGTTCGTGTCCCCGTCGATCCGGGTGATGGACCTGCTGCTGGAAATGCGCCTGAAACGGACTCACATGGCGCTGGTCGTGGACGAATACGGGGGAATCGACGGCCTCGTCACCGTCGAGGATCTGGTGGAGGAGATCGTCGGCGACATCGAGGACGAGCACGATACCGGCGTGGAACCCGAATTCATCCTCCATGACGACGGCAGCGCCGACGCCGACGCCCGCTATCCGATCAAGGACCTGGAGGAGCGGGTGGGTCCCGTTCTCTCCGACGACGAGCGAGAGGACGCCGACACCCTGGGCGGGCTGGTGTCCTATCTGGCCGGGCGCG
>JADGDA010000206.1 GCA_015228695.1 Alphaproteobacteria bacterium | reverse complement strand
GAGAGCTGCCGCCCGCTTTTTTATGAGCCATGAGTGTCTACTCCTTGAAACCGCGGCCCGGCGCTCAGGCGCCGGCAATCCCGGTGATCTTGACCAGGGTCAGATGCTGGCGGTGCCCCCGCTTGCGGCGGTAGTTCTGCCGGCGCTTCTTCTTGAAAACGATGATCTTGTCGCCCCGGACCTGACGCAGGACCTCGGCGGTGACCTGGGCCCCGGCGACGACGGGAGCGCCGACCCTGTCGCCGACCATCAGAACCTGATCGAAGGTAACGGAAACGCCGGGTTCGGCCAGCAGCTTCTCGACGACAAGGACATCGTCCTTGGCAACCCTGTACTGCTTACCGCCGGTCTTGATGACTGCGAACATGATAACCGCCCATGGCAAATGGGTCCGCGCAAATCAGCCGACCCGCAAGAGGGCGGAACTATACAGGGCCCGCGCAACGTGTCAACGACGAATGGACGAATCATTGGGGCGGGTCCTCCTCCGGCTCGTCGTCGGGCCGCTCCTCCTCCGCCGGGAGACGATAGTCGCCTCCGAGCCAGCGGCCGAGGTCGACATCGGCGCACCGCCGGGAACAAAAGGGCCGGAAGGCGTCCGCCGGCGGGCCGCCGCAGATGGGGCACGGTTTGGAGGTCCGCTTTTTTTCCGGAGATTTCGTCATGTCCGCTCCTTTCCACCCATGCCGGTCCGCACCTCGAACCGGTGGCGCGCGGCCTTCGTGTCCACCTGAAGGTCGAGCCGCTGGCCCAGTTCGCCCTCCGCCTCTTCCAGGGCCGGACGCAGGGGGCCGCGCAGGGCCGCCGCGACCTCGGGCGAAACCAGGAGCCCGAGACCGGCGACGCGCAGGGCCTCGGCCTCGCGCAGCACCGCGCGCAGGGCCTCCAGGGCCACGGCGGCGACGGACGGGTCCGGGGGGCGGGGAGCGCCGGCGTCGCACAGAAATTCCGCCAACGGAGGGCGGCGGCGCTCCCGGACCACCTCCACCAGACCGAAGGGCGTCGGACCGGCGACCTGGGCCGCGTCCCCGGCCAGGGCTTGCCTGAGGACCGCAACCACCCGGCGCAGGTCCTTGTCCGAGCGCAGGCCGATGAAGTCCACCACCATGTGGCCGGAAAGATTGCGCAAACGGATCTGCCGGGCGATTTCGGCGGCCGCTTCCCGATTGACGGCCAGGGGTCCCCGCCCCGCCCCGCCGCTGTCCACGTCGATGGTCACCACGGCGGCGGTGGGCTCGATCCGCAGCCGCCCGCCGCCGGCCAGGAGGACGACGGGTTCCAGGGCCTCCTCGATGGCGGCCTCCACCCCGTGGAGTCGGAACAGGTCCTCCCCCCGGTGCGGGGCGACCCGCGCTTCCAGGGCGGGAGCCCACTCCCGGCACAGAAGCCGCATCGACGCCGCGAGGTCGGGCGTGCCGCACAGCAGACGGACCGTCTCCGCGTCCTCCCGTTCCAGGGTATCCAGCCGGGCCAAGGTATCCAGCAGGGGATGACGGCCGGGGTCCAAGCAGACCGGGGGCGGAAGCGCAAGACGTTCCGTCACCTGCCGCCAACGCCGGCGCAGGGCGGCCACGGCGGCTTCGAGCCGGGTCGGATCGGCTCCGGCCGCCCGGGAGCGGGCCACGAGCCCCTCGTCGGCCATGGCGAGGGAGCGCGTCAGGGCAAGCAGCCGGTGACGTTCCTCCGCATCGGCGACGCGCCGCGAGACCGCGACGCCCGGACGGAACGGGCCGTAGACGAATTCGGGTCCGGGCAGGGAAACGGCCAAGGTCAGCTTGGCGCCCTTGTCTCCATGGGCCGCGCCGGTCACCTGCGCCAGCACGGCCTCCCCCTCGCGCAGCGGGTCCGGGTGGACGGAACGCGCGTCCTCGGCGGCCAGAAAGCCGGGGAGGACGTCGCCGATCTCCACGAAGACCGCATCGAGTCCCGGCGCGCGTCCGACGACCCGTCCCCGGTGGATCGACCCCACCTCCGCCCGTCCGTCGCGCGCGATCACGACCTCGGCCACGCGCCCGTCCTCGATGACGGCGAACCGGGTTTCCCCCGGACTGCGGGAACAAAGGATGTCGCAGCGGACGCCCATTCAGGTTCTCAAAGGCCGGGCCAGCCGAGGCCCTTCAAGACGGCGCAGGTCTCGAACAGGGGGAGCCCGACGACGTTGGAATAGGAACCGCACAGGGCGCGGACGAAGGCGGCGGCGCGTCCCTGGACGGCGTAGCCCCCCGCCTTGCCCCGCCATTCGCCGGAAGCGACATAGGCGTCGATCTCGCGGGGTTCCAGACGCTTGAAGGTCACGATGGTGGTCACCAGCCGCGCCCGCGCCCGCCCATCGGGGGCGACGACGCACAGGCCCCCATGCACGCGGTGTCTCCGGCCGGACAGGAGTTCGAGACAGCGGCGGGCGTCCGCCTCCGTTTCCGCCTTGGGCAGGATGCGGCGGCCGCAGGCGACGACGGTGTCGGCCCCGATCACGATGCACCCGGGATGACGCCCGGCCACCAGCCGGGCCTTCTCCTCGGCGAGGCGGGCCGCGTGGGGGGCCGGCAGCTCGCCACGGCGAGGAGCCTCGTCCAGGTCCGCCGGATCGACCGCCGCCGGTTCAACGGCGACCTGCCTGAGGAGATCGAGACGGCGCGGCGAGGCCGACGCGAGCACGAGCCGGGGCACGGCGGCGACGGCGCCCACGGGAGCCGCGCCTACTTGAAGCGGAACGTGATGCGACCCTTGGTCAGGTCGTAGGGCGTCATCTCCACGTTCACGCGGTCCCCCGCCAAAACGCGGATGCGGTTCTTGCGCATCTTCCCCGATGTGTGAGCCAGTATCTCATGCTCGTTGTCCAGCTTCACACGAAACATGGCGTTCGGCAGCAACTCGGCCACCGTGCCGGAGAACTCAAGCACATCTTCCTTCGTCATACGTAAACCACCTGTTGCGACACTCGCCAGATAAGTGATGCCGCCGGTCCCTTCGGTCAAGCACTTTCCACCGAACGGCTCGGCCATGAAGCCGGTGGCCGTCGGTTTTCTTTTCTGCTAGCGTCCCCATCCGGCGAAGACATGTTGCGAAATGGGGGAGACGAAAGAGCATGAGCGCACATCCGACCGTTCAGACCGTGGCCAGCAAACCCTTCTCCGGCCAGGAGCCGGGGACCTCGGGCCTGCGCAAGAAGGTCACGGTGTTCCAGCAACCCCATTATCTGGAGAATTTCGTCCAGTCGGTGTTCGATTCCCTGGAGGAATTCGCGGGCCAGACCCTGGTGGTCGGCGGAGACGGGCGGTATTTGAACCGGCACGCCATTCAGGTGATCCTGAAGATGGCGGCCGCCAACGGATTCGGTCGGGTCATGGTCGGGCGGGGAGGCATCCTGTCCACCCCCGCCGCGTCGTGCGTGATCCGCAAATACAAGGCGTTCGGCGGCCTCGTCCTGTCCGCCAGCCACAACCCCGGCGGCCCGGCCGAGGATTTCGGGATCAAGTACAACATCGGCAACGGCGGCCCGGCGCCCGAGAAGGTGACCAAGGCCATTCACCAGCGCACCGAGACCATCGATTCCTATCGCATTCTGACGGCGGGCGACGTCGACATCGACACGCTCGGGGAACGGAAACTCGGCGACATGACGGTGCAGGTGTTCGACTCCGTGGCCGACTACGCCGCGCTCATGGAAACGCTGTTCGATTTCGACGCCATCCGCGCCCTGTTCAAGTCCGGGTTCCGCATCTGCTTCGACTCCATGAGCGCGGTCACCGGCCCCTATGCCAAGGCGATTCTGGAAGGCAAGCTGGGAGCCGCCGCCGGTAGCGTCATCAACGGCGAGCCCAAGGAGGATTTCGGAGGCCACCACCCGGACCCCAATCTGGTCCACGCCCACGATCTGGTGGAAGTCATGAACGGCGCCAACGCCCCCGACCTCGGCGCCGCCTCCGACGGCGACGGCGACCGCAACATGATTCTCGGCCGCAATTTCTACGTGACGCCCTCCGACAGCCTGGCCGTTCTCGCCGCCAACGCCCGTCTGACCAAGGGCTATCAGCGCGGATTGGCGGGTATCGCCCGTTCGATGCCCACCAGCATGGCCCCCGACCGGGTCGCGGCCAAGCTCGGCATCGGCTGCTACGAGACGCCGACCGGGTGGAAGTTCTTCGGCAACCTGCTCGACGCCGGAAAGGTGACCCTGTGCGGGGAGGAGAGCTTCGGCACCGGCTCCGACCACGTCCGCGAGAAGGACGGCGTCTGGGCGGTGCTCATGTGGCTGAACGTGCTGGCGGCCCGCCGCGAGTCGGTCGGCGACATCGTCCGCGCCCACTGGAAGGCGTATGGCCGCAACTACTATTCCCGCCACGACTACGAGGGGCTCGACACCGCCGCCGCCAACGGGCTCATGGACCATCTGCGCGCCGCCGCGCCCGGATTGAAGGGGAAGACGCTCGGCAGCTACGAGGTCGCCCTGGGCGACGATTTCGCCTACACCGACCCGGTGGACGGCAGCGTCAGCAAGAAGCAGGGCGTCCGGGTGATCTTCTCCGACGGCTCGCGCATCGTCTACCGCCTGTCGGGCACCGGCACCTCGGGGGCCACCCTGCGCGTCTACATCGAGCGCTATGAGCCCGATCCGGCCAAGCACGAGCAGGACACCCAGGCGATGCTGGCCGACCTGATCGCCATCGCCGGCGATCTGGCCGACATCAAGGGCCGCACCGGACGCGCTGCCCCCACCGTCATCACCTGATACCGGCGCGCACAATGTTTGACGCATCATCCAACTTGCGCGCCGGTATAAGAGCCTGAGGACGGATGGCCGGGCACCGCTTCCACCCCACCGTTCTGCGCGAATACGATATCCGTGGGATCGTCGGCAAGACGCTTCACCCCGCCGACGCCCGCGCCGGCGGCCAGCGCCTCGGTTCCGCCCTGGTCCAGGCGGGGGGGGA
>JADGDA010000205.1 GCA_015228695.1 Alphaproteobacteria bacterium | reverse complement strand
CGTAACGGCAAGCGGCCGCCCCCTATTCGGGGGGCGGCCGCGAGTTGTGTCATGTGCCGGGGAAGGCGAGGGTGGCCTTGAGCCCGCCGAGGTCCGACCGGGTGAACGCCGTCGTCCCGCCGTTGTCGTCGGCTATATCGGATACGATGGAGAGGCCGAGGCCCCAACCGGGGGCCATTTCGTCGAGCCGCTCCCCTCGCCGTGACGCGGCCTCGGCTTTCTCCGGGTCGAGTCCGGGGCCGTCGTCCTCGACGCTCAGGACGAGGTCTCCGGAGGAGGTCCCGGACGTGACCCGGATGTGGCGGGCCGCCCACTTGCAGGCATTTTCCATCAGATTGCCGAGCATTTCCTCCAGGTCTTCACGCTGTCCCCGAAAAACGGCGTCGTCGGAAACCCGGATATCGAAGACAAGCGACCTGTCGGCGAATATCCGCGACAGACTCTTGGTGATCCCGTCCACGGCCTCCCTCACCGGCACCCGCGTCCCCTGCACCCGCCCGCTTCCCGCTCCGGCCGAAGCCCTTCCCAGGTGATAGGTGATGAGGCGGGTCATGACCTTGATCTGGTCGACGAGGGCGGCGCTCTCCGGGCGGTCGTGCATCTCGGCCTGAAGGATGGCGAGCGGCGTCTTGAGCCCATGGGCCAGATTCCCCACATGGGTCCGGGCGCGTTCGATCAGCCGCTCGTCATGGTCGAGCAGGTTGTTCATCGCCTCGGCCAGGGGAGCCACTTCGCCCGGATACCGGCCCACGAGCCGGGGGTGGACGCCGTTGCGCACGGCATCCAGGTCGGCGGCCAAGGCCCGGAGCGGCCGCAACCCGAACCGGACCTGGATCGGCACGGCGACGGACATGCCCAGCCCCAGCAAGGCGAGGGCCGCCGCGAGCAGGGTGTCGAAACGGTGCGCGCCGACGTCGATGTCTTCCAGGCTGCCCGCAACCTGGACCCGCACGGCCGTGGGGGCGTCCGGGAATTCGAGGTTGCGTTCCACCATCAGCAGGCTCTCTTTCTTTGGCCCCTGAACGCGCGTTCCTCCGGTGGCCGTCGAGGCGGGGCCGAGGGGCAGGGTCGCGTCCCACAGGGACCGTGACCGCACCAGCCGTCCGTCCGGGCCGGAGATCTGCCAGTACCACCCGGAAAAGATTTGGTTGAAGCGTGGGTCTCCCAGGGGCTTGGTCAGCCGGACCGTTCCTTCGGGAGAAACGTCGGTGACGGCGATCATGGCGTGAAGCAGGGCGTCCAGGCGGTGGCCGAATTCCCGCTCCACCGCATCCCGGAACGCGGCGGAGAGAACCGCGCCTCCAAGCGCCAGGAGAACCGCCAGCCAGACCAGCGCCCCGGCGGTCAGGCGCAGGGAGAGCGACGCGGCCGGTTTCGAAGTCTCCGTCATGACGATTCCGGCGGGCCGATGCGGTACCCAAGTCCGCGCACGGTTTCAATCGTCCCCCCTCCGATCTTCTTGCGGATACGGCCGATCAGAACCTCCATTACGTTGGAATCGCTGTCGAAATGTCTATCGTGGACGTGTTCCATCAGTTCGGTGCGGGTGACGACCCGGCCCTGGTGATGCATCAGATAGGACAGGATGCGGAATTCGTGGGCGGTCAGTTGGACCGGAATCCCGTCGATGGTCACTTTGCCGCCGAGGGTGTCCAGACGCACTCCGCCGCAGGTCAGCTCGGGTTGGGCATGGCCGGATGAGCGCCGGATCAGCGCCCTCAGGCGGTAGACGACCTCCTCCATTTCGAAGGGCTTGGTCACGTAATCGTCCGCACCGGCATTGAATCCCGTCATCTTCTCCGACCAGCGGGAGCGGGCGGTCAGGATGAGGACCGGCATGGTCCGCCCCGCTCCCCGCCAGCGATTCAGGACCGTGACGCCGTCGACCTTGGGCAACCCAAGATCGAGCACCACGGCATCGTAGGGTTCCGTATCGCCGAGAAACCATCCCTCTTCGCCGTCGTGGGCGGTGTCCACGGCGAATCCGGCCGCTTCGAGCACCTGTTGGAGGCGGAAGGAGAGCATCGGTTCGTCCTCGACGACAAGCACCCTCATCGACCCCGGCCCCTGGCCTTCAGTAATTCGCCGCTGCGGGCGTCATAGTATAATTTCCAGACCTTTCCATCCGCGGCGAGGACCTTGACCTCGTAGGTCATGACGCCGTCCTCGCGTTCCAGTTCGACCTCGATCATCTGGCCCGGATAGGCGTTGGTGGCCCGCTCCAGGATGTCCTGGAGCGGCAGAATCCGCCCCTCCTCCAGCGCCTGCCGCGCCAGATCGTGATCGTACCCGTATCCATCGTCGGCGATGGCGTGGCGGGACGCCAACACGGCGGCCAGGGCGAGGATGGGGGCAATCTTCATGGCGTCAGTCTAACCCGCCCTATCTGAACGGTCGATGAACGTACCGGTCAGGGGTGGTTCATCCTCCCCCCTCTATCGTCGGCGGCATCGACACGCGACCCGGATAGGAAAGGAACCCCCCATGCTTGGCAAGACACTCGTCCAGGGCTTTGTCGCGGCGCTCATCGTCGGTTCGGGCGCCATGGTCTACGCTTCCGTCTGGACGCCCGTCCGGGCGGGAGAGGTGATGGAGGACTCCATGCCCGCTGCCATCGCCACGGGTGGCAACGAGAATGAGACCGATGAGGATTGAAAGGAACCGACCATGGCCGAACGCAAACCTTCCAAGATCGAGTTCCTTCTTCTCAGGTGGTGGCACGCCTGGGCGGCTGGATCATTTCTTGTCGCCTACCTGACCGCGGACGAGGACACCTATGCCATGCACCTGTTCGCGGGCTATTTTATGCTCGCCGCCATTGCCGTGCGGCTGCTGGCGGGTCTGCTCTCGCCGGCCCGCAGTCCGTTGCGCCTGTCATCCCGGAAGGGACGTCCTCCGCTGTTCGTCTGGTTCGCGGCTGCTGTGTTGCTCACGGTCGGCCTTTCCGCCGTCAGCGGCGTGCTTGCGGACGGCGTAACCTGGCTCGAAGACCCGCACGAGGCGGTCTCCCAAATCGCGTTGCTGGCCGTCCTGGGCCATGCCGCCGTCATCGTCGCTCTCGTCGCCGGCCGTCGGTTGCTGGGCCGTCTGTCCCCCATGTTCACTCCCTCCTGCAAGGAAAACGCGCCATGAAAAAAGCATCGTGGAAACATTCGCGGGTGATTCTCGCCGTCCTCGTGACCCTTGCGGCTCCGGTTGTCGCCGGGGCGGGGGATAATGGCCGCGAGGCGATTCTGGCCGCCTACGCCGCCGAGGCCAAGGCGTCCGATCCGTCGTTTTCCGGATTTTCCGCCAATCGCGGCGAGACGCTGTTCCGGTCGGTCCGGTCCGGGGGCGACGAGCGCACCCCATCCTGTACCTCCTGCCACACCGGCGACCCGCGCGCGCCTGGACGGAATGCCAAGACCGGCCGTCGGATCGATCCGGTGGCGGTATCGGCGAATGTCCGGCGTTTCACCGAGGGGGAAAAGGTGGAGAAACACTTTGCCCGCGATTGCAAGAGTGTGTTGGGCCGCCCCTGCACGGTCCTCGAAAAGGGGGATTACATCACCTTCCTGGAGGGGCAGTGATCATGAATGTCCGCAAAAACGCGATTCTGATGGTGGCCATGGTACTGACGGCGTCCCCGGCCATCGCCGGTCACGACCGGGTTCCTCCGGTCAGGGACCCGGTGGTTCTCAGGGAGTGCGGGTCCTGTCACATGGCGTTCCAGCCCGATTTTCTCCCGGCGCGGTCATGGGAACGCATCATGGACGGTCTGGCCGATCATTTCGGCGAGGATGCGTCGCTGCCGGCCGACGTGAAAGGGGCGATCCGCGCGTATCTGGCCGCCAACGCGGGCGGTGCCGCCGGATGGCGCGCCCGGGGCGAGGCGACGCCGGAACGGATCACCGGAACTCCGGCGTTCATGCGCGAGCACCGCTTTCCGGAACGGGTGTGGAGGGATCCGAAGGTGCTGACGAAATCCAACTGCCCCGCCTGTCACTCCGCCGCCGAGAAAGGCCTGTACGACGATGACTGATCCCAATAACTCAAGGTGAGTTGCCAGGAAGCCCTCAACGGCTTACTCTCCAAGGCATGAAGCCCGAGGCGCGCCAGTCGGGCCGTCCCTTGGCAGGCATGGCGGAAACGCCCCCTCGGGACAGGCCGTGCGATTCTCCCGGCTGCCGTCATGTCGGCGCGTACCGGGCCCCGAGGTCGCGCGCGCTGACGGACTACTATTGGTTTTGTCTCGAACATGTCCGCGACTACAATCGCGCCTGGAATTACTGCGAAGGGATGAGCGAGGAGGACATCGAGGAGCGGATCCGCCTCGATACGGTCTGGGAGAGGCCGACCTGGCGCCCCGATACCGGGTCCGTTTCCCGGATATTCGACGCGGAGCGCCTGCGGGAAAACCTTGAAGCCTTTGGCCGTGATTGGGGGGGGCGCGGCCGGGAGGAGGGTGGTACCGCCTTTCGCGGGCGGCGGACCGAGGCCAGGGAGGAGGATGCGTTGCGCACGCTGGGGCTTTCCTTCCCCCTGACCCTGGGGGGGCTCAAGGCCCGCTACAAGGAACTGGTGAAGCGTTTTCATCCCGACACCCACGGGGGCGACAAGGCCACCGAGGAAAAATTGAAGGCCGTTATCGAGGCCTATAAAATACTCGTGAGCGGCCTCGCGCCCTGAGACGGGTTCCAGCCATCGAACAAGGTTGATTCATTCATGCCTTCCGCAGCCGACGTCAGCGAAATCATCACGGTCGAGGATGCCAGCCGGCACCCCTTGGACCTGCCCGACATCAAAGTCTCGGTGCGGCAGGTGTTCGGGCTGGACACTCCGCTGGAGGTGCCGGGGTTCAGCCAGGGCAGCGAGTTCGTGCCCACCCCGGACGAAGCCTATCGGTTCGATCACGACACCACCCTCGCCATTCTGGCCGGGTTCGCCCATAACCGGAGAGTCATGGTCCAGGGCTATCACGGCACCGGCAAGTC
>JADGDA010000204.1 GCA_015228695.1 Alphaproteobacteria bacterium | reverse complement strand
GCAGGAGATGCACGGGTCATAGTTGCGTATCGTCTGTTCGCAGCGCCACGTCAGAGCCGCGTCGTCCATGTCCAGATTCGCCGCCACCACTCCCGCCAGGTCCGCCTCGATCTGCTTCTGGTTCTGGGCGGTCGGGGGGATGATGCGCGCGTGCTCGATCCGGCCCAACGGGTCGAGGCGATAGTGGTGGAAGCAGAGGCCGCGCGGCGCCTCGGTGCAGCCGTAACCGGCCCCGGCGGCGGGGACGACGTCGAAGGCGGCCCGTTCAGGTTCCTGGTAGTCCTCGATCAGCCGCGACGCCTCCTCGATGGCGTAGACCGTCTCGACCATGCGGATCAGCAGGCTTTTGAAGGGGTTGGTGCAAACCGGCCCCAGACCGGCTTCCCGCGCCGTCCGCTGGGCCAGGGGGGATAACTGGGAAAAATTGTTGTTGTAGCGGGCGATGGGACCCACGAGGTAGAGACCGCCGTCCTTGGCGAATCCGTGGAGCGCGTTGGAATGGGCCACATGTTCCTCGTCGAAATGATCGAGAAAACGGGACGGCGGAATATCGAGTCCACGGTTCGAAACGATCCGCCCTTCGTGAATGGCGTATTCGTCCGGATGCCGGAGCGAAACGCAGGTGTAATCGACGTCGTAGTCCGGGAAGTCGAACGCGGCGAAGCGGCGGGTCATTCCGATGGCGGCTTCAAGGCCCCACGCCAACTCGTCCCGCAACGCCAGCAGCGCGGCGCGCGGAGTGATCCGGTATTGCCCCCCCACCTTGAAATTCACCGGATGAACCGCCCGCCCGCCGATGACCTCCAGCAGGGAATTGCCGAGCTTTTTCAGACGGAGCGCCGTCTTCACCAACTCGGGGTCAGCCTTGGCGATCTGGAGCACGTCATCGAGTCCCAGGAAGTCCGGAGCGTGCAGCATGGCCGCGTGGAGAACATGGCTTTCGATCCATTCCCCGCAATAGGCGATGCGCCGGAGATCGCGCAAGGGACCGGTCACTGCGACTCCCAGCGCGTCCTCCATGGCCTGGGACGCCCCCATGATGTAGGCCATCGGGCAGATGCCGCAGATGCGCGCGGTGATGTCCGGGGCATCCAGGAACATCCGCCCCTTGAGCAGGGCTTCGAAGAAGCGGGGGGGCTCGAAGATGCGGAATTTCACGTCCTCAAGATGCCCGTCGCGAATCCGCACATGCAGCGCGCCCTCGCCCTCGACCCGGGCCAGGGCGTTCACCGTGATGGTGCGCGTGGCACCATTTCCCGCCTTAGTCATGGGCCTTGCTCTCCTCTCGAAACGCCTCCGCAGAGCCGGAAAAGCCGCGATAGAGGTCGCGGATCGCGCTTCTTTCGAGCCCCAGTTCCGTCAACCGGCGTGACAGGGCCGGAGCGTTCGGCCCTTCCTTCGGGCCGAAACAGCCGAAGCAGCCGCGCCCGGAGGCCGGGCAGACACTGCCGCATCCCGCCTGGGTGACCGGCCCCAGGCAGGGCTCGCCACCGGCCACCATGACGCAGACGATGCCTTTCCGCTTGCATTCCAGGCACAGGCCGGCGTTGACGAGGGCGGGCTTGCGCCCGTTCAGGAGCGCGCTCACCACTTCGAGAAGCTGCGCCTTGGAGATCGGGCACCCCCGCAACTCGAAGTCCACCTTCACATGGTCCCGGATCGGCGTCGAGGTGGAAAGGGTCGCGATGTACTCGGGATGGGCATAGACCGCGCGGATCAGACCGTCCACGGAGGTAAAGTTTTTCAAGGCCTGGATTCCCCCCGCCGTGGCGCAGGCGCCGATGGCGATCAAAACGCCGGACTGCCGTCGGACATCGAGAATCCGCTCCTTCTCCTCCGCCGTCGTCACCGAGCCCTCGACCAGCGACACGTCATAGGGGCCGTCGATCCTGGCTCGGGTGGCTTCGAGAAAATAAGCGATCTCCACCGCCCCGGCGACCGCCAGCAGCTCGTCCTCACAATCGAGGAGAGTGAGTTGGCAACCGTCGCAGGACGAGAACTTCCATACCGCAAGCCTGGGCTTTTTCCGCGTCGGAACCTGGGCGGTCATGGTCATGCCTCCCTTACGGCGAAGAGAGTCGCGATGCGGGCGAACGGAAACACCGGCCCGTCCTTGCAGACGAAATAGGAACCGTACTGGCAATGGCCGCAGAGGCCGATGGCGCATTTCATGTTGCGCTCCATGGACACATGGATTCGTCCGTTCGGAACGCCCCGCCCGTTAAGGGCCGGAATGGCGAAACGCATCATGACCTCGGGGCCGCAGACCAGGGCCACCGTGTGCAGAGGGTCGAACCCGGCGCGGTCGACCAGCCGGGTGACCACGCCCACGTTACCGCCCCACTCGCGCCCGGCCGAGTCCACCGTCACCAGGACGTCCACGTCGAAACGGGACCGCCAGGACTCGAGTTCACTGCGGAACAGGATGTCGTTCGGCGTCCGCGCACCGTAAAGGATGACGAAGCGCCCGTACCTGCCCCGGTTGGAGAGCACATGGTAGATGGCGGGGCGCAGGGGGGCGAGGCCGATCCCGCCGGTGACGATCACCACGTCGTGTCCGGCCGCCTCGTCGACCGGCCAGGAACTGCCGAAGGGACCACGCAGCCCGACCTCGTCGCCGGGCGCAAGCTCGGTCAGGGCCCGGGAGACGCTTCCCACCGCCCGGATGGTGTGAACCACCCGCGAGCGATCCAGGGTGTCGCCGCTGATGCTGATGGGCACCTCCCCCATCCCGAACCGATAGAGCATGTTGAACTGCCCGGGACGGAAGGAGAAGGGCCCATCGCCGCCGCTGGGAACGAGGCCCAGGGTGGCGGTGTCGGGAAGCTCCCGCACCACCTTGTCCACCCTGTAGAGCGAAGGGGTCATAGGGTCGCGCATGAACGAGGTCCTTGCCGAACGGAACTACCGCTCCGGGTTTCCATATACGTCGGTCAACCGGAACCGCGCCGCGAGAAGCTGTCCCGCCATGACCGGAACGAAACGCTTGTAAAGCTCGTAGGCCAGCGCGCACTCCTTTTCCATCTTCCCGCGCAGACACTTGGCGTCGAGGACGACCACGCGGGTCAATTCCACGGCCCGCGCGTCCAAACTCCACTTGTAGGGCGGGATCAGCCACGACCAGCCGACGGTCTCACCGCTGTGCAGGGTCTCAAGGACCACCGGGTCCTTGCCGGGAACGTGCAGTTCCACCGCCACGGCGCCGTGGCGGACGAGGTAGAAGCTGTCGGCGGCGCCCCCCTCGTGGAACAGGTACCGCCCGGCCTCGAACACCTCGTTCCGGCCGCAGCCGGCGATGGTCTCTCGCGCCGCCTTGCCCATGTCCTGAAAGAACGGGTGCTCCTTCAGGAGAAGGCCCATGTCCCGGATATCGCCCATGTCAACGTCTCCCTTCCCCGGCCCTCCCCTCGCCCGCGCGGATCGCCCGGGCCTCCTCGGTGATGTCGATGCCGACCGGGCACCAGGTGATGCAGCGCCCGCACCCGGTGCAGCCGCCCACCCCGAATTGATCCGACCAGGTGGCGAGTTTGTGCGTCAGCCATTGACGATAACGGGACCGGATCTCACGCCGGATGACGCCCCCATGGATGTAGCTGAAGTCGGACGTGAAGCAGGAATCCCAGCGCCGCCAACGCTCGGCGACGCCCCCGGAAAGATCGGTCGTATCCTCGACCGTGGCGCAGAAGCAGGTGGGGCAGACCAGGGTGCAGTTGGCGCAGCCGAGGCACCTCGCGGCCACGTCGTCCCACCTCGGGCTGTCGAGATTGCGCTTGAGCACCTGGGGGGTGTCCTTGGGCACGTCGCGGACCATCGCCTTCGCCGCCTTGCGGGTCAGCCGGGTGACGGTCGCGAGCAGCGCCCCATCGGCGGGCGGTGCCTTCAGTCCGGCGAGCAGAGCCGCGCCCCGCTCGGAGCCGGTCTCAACCACGAACAGGTGGCGCTTCCCGTCCTCGATCTCGGTCAGCGCCAGATCGAATCCGGTCCGGGCGCGCGGCCCGGTCCCCGTCGCCGGGCAAAAGCAGGTTCCGCCGGCCCGCGTGCAGTTGACGGCGACCAGAAAGGCCCCGTCCCGCCTTCCGGCATAGCCGGGATCGACGACCCCGGAGCCGGAAAACACCCTGTCGTGAACGGCGATGGCCGCCAGCTCGCACGGACGCACGCCGATGAAGGCCAGGGGCGACTCCTCCTCCGCCGCCGGCAGCACGGAGAACCCCCCGCCACGGCGCTCGGCCCGGAACAGAAGCTGTTCCGGCGGATACAGATAACGCTTCCAGGAATGGGGTCCGACCGTCCAGTCGAACAGGGCCTTCCCGTCCTTCTTGCGGGTCAGGTGATAACTGCCGGGGGCCTGCTCGTCCACATAACCGGCGGGCAGATCGGCGACACCCCGAACCGGACCGTAGACCACGGCCCCCTCCTCGACGCGAGGACCAATGGTCCGGTATCCACCCGCAACGAGAAGCCCGACAAGCGCGTCGAGGCCATCCACTCCCAGGACGACCGCCGCGCCAGATGCCTTCGCGTCCATGTCCGGCATGGCAGACCACGCCTTTCACCGCACCGCATAACGCAGTGGGACCACTGTACCGCACAACGCAGCAGGATCACCGCACCGCACAACGCAGTAGGGCCAGTGTCGCGCGAACGGCGTCATCCGGCAAGCGGCATCAGCGAATAGCTGATCCTTCATCGGGAGGGGTGGAGGAAACCGGAAATCAGCCCGGCGATTTCCTCCACCGTCTCCCGGCATCCCCGCGCCGTTTCCGGGGTCAGCCCCTCCTTGAAGCCGAAGTCGCGGCCCTCCACGCCGAAAACGGTGAGGCGGGAGGGGAGAAGGCCGAGAATCCTCGATGTCTCCACCGCCTCCGCCAACCCGAACTGATGTGTGGAATAATGGAAAAAGCCGGGGGGAAGCGGCTCCGTCCCGGCCTCGAAGCGATGCAGCGTCCCCGAGGGCGCGCCCGAACGCGCCGCATCGACCACGATGACCCAGGCGCGGCCGGTCCAAAGCTCCATGAGTTCGGTGCCG
>JADGDA010000203.1 GCA_015228695.1 Alphaproteobacteria bacterium | reverse complement strand
ACGGGGGGGAAGGTCGCCTGCGTCGGCTACGACGGCCGCCTGAGTTCGCCCGAACTGGAGGCGGCGGCGGTGGAGGGGCTCGTGTCCTGCGGGCTCGCGGTGCGTCGGATCGGGCGTGGACCGACTCCCATGCTCTATTACGCGACCAAGGTTCTGGACGCGGCCGGGGGGCTGATGGTCACCGGCTCCCACAATCCGCCCGACCACAACGGTTTCAAGATGCTGCTCCGCGACCGGCCCTTCTTCGGCGCGGACATCCATGGCCTGGGCGAGACGGCGGCGGCGGGCGCCTTCGCCTCCGGCGGGGGCGAGGCGACCGATCATCCGCTGACGGAGTCCTACGTCGAGCGGCTGCTTTGGGATTATGACGGGACGCGGCCACTGTCGGTGGTCTGGGACCCGGGCAACGGAGCCGCCGGCGAGGTGACGGCCCTGCTGACCGGGCGGCTGCCGGGGCGTCACGAGGTGATCAACGCCGCCATCGACGGAACCTTCCCCAATCACCACCCCGACCCCACCGAACCCGAGAACATGGCCCAACTCCAGGAAGCGGTGCGGCGGGGAAAGGCCGATCTGGGGATCGCGTTCGACGGCGACGGCGACCGGATCGGCGTCGTGGATGACCTGGGGCGCATCCTCTGGGGCGATCAGATCCTGCTGCTGCTGGCCGAGGACCTGCTCCGGTCCAGGCCGGGCGCGACCATTATCGCCGACGTCAAGACCAGTCAAACCTTCTTCGACGAGATCGAACGCATGGGCGGCAAACCGCTGATGTGGCGGACCGGCCATTCCCTGATCAAAAGCAAGATGGCCGAGACCGGGGCGGTGCTGGCCGGGGAAATGAGCGGGCATATTTTCATGGGCGACCGCTATTACGGCTTCGACGACGCCCTCTACGCCGCCGTCCGCCTTCTCGGAGTCGCAAGCCGGAGCGGCGAGCCGCTGTCGGCCCGCATCGATCGGCTGCCGAAGCCGGTCAATACGCCGGAGCTGCGCTTTCCCTGTCCCGAGGAGCGGAAGTTCGCCGTGATCGACGAGGTCAAGGCCCGTCTGGCCCCCGAGGTGGCTTCCGGACGAATCAAGGTCGTGGACATCGACGGCGTGCGGGTAATGACCGACGATGGCTGGTGGCTGTTGCGGGCCTCCAACACCCAGGCCGTCCTGGTCGCCCGCTGCGAGGCGGCCTCGGCGGCGGGCCTGGAGCGGCTGCGGGAGCAGGTCGGTCTTCAGCTTCGGGCAAGCGGGTTGAAGTTGCCGTGAGGGCTGGGGTAACGTGATCCGGTATGGACGAGGGCGGACATCATGGCGGTGAAAAAAGCGGGAAACGTACAGGGTGGCCGGTTCGTCCGGACGCTGGTCGATGGCCGGGAGTGTGTATGCCTGAAGGCGATCGGCCATGGAAAGGACTACACCAACCACTATGTGGTGCCCCTCGACCCCCCTGCGGACGGCGATCTGAAGATGCTGTACGTGGACTATTCGGTCGAGGTGGAGGATTGCAACGGCGCCTATTCCCTGGCCCTGGACCCGGTGGATGCCCCCCCCGAGGTGGGACACGTCCTGGTCACCGGAAAGGGATCGTTCATCAAGGTGCATGAGTCCAACAAGGGGGCGTGGTCCCTGGGCTATGTGGACATCAAGAGCGGCGCCGTGCGCAGACGGCAGGAACGGGACATTACCGGGGTGTTCCGTTGGCGGCTGGTGCCCCATCACCCGGAAGGGGTGCTGGGAAAACTCCGCTCCCTGCTCGGCTGATGTCCATGCCGATCGGCAGCATGACCGGCTTCGCCCGGTCCCAGGGCGATGTTTCCGGTCCCCCCGCCACCGTCTGGACGTGGGAGGCCCGCAGCGTCAATTCCAAGGCTCTGGACGTGCGCCTGAGACTTCCGGCCGGATTCGATTCCCTTGAGGCCGGCGCGCGCGACGCGGTGATGCGGCGTTTCAAGCGCGGCAGCGTGTCGCTTTCCCTGACCGCCGCCCGGACCGACGACCAGCCGGCCATCCGCCTGAACGAAGCTCTTCTCGCCCAACTGGTCGACATTGTCGGCGTCTGGCGGGAGCGCGTGGGCGAGCGCGTGGCCCCGCCGACCATGGACGGCCTGCTTGCGGTCAAGGGCGTGCTGGAACCGGTTCAGGAGACGGAGGACGAAGGGGCCGCGCGCGCGCGCGACGCCGCGATGATGGACGGCCTCGCCCGGACCCTCGATGCCCTGGCGGCCATGCGCGCGGAGGAGGGCGCGCGCCTTGCCGTGGTTCTGAACGGCCAACTGGACGCCATCGCGGAGCTGGTGCGCCGCGCCGCCAACTCCGCCTCGGCCCGGCCGGAAGCGATCCGGGAGCGGCTGCGCGCCCAGGTCGCCGCCCTTCTCGACGCCTCCCCCCTCCTGCCGGAGGAGCGGCTGGCCCAGGAGGCCGCGCTTCTGGCCGCCAAGGCCGACGTGCGGGAGGAACTCGACCGTCTGAACGCGCACGTCGAGGCGGCCCGGACCCTTCTGGCCGAGGGCGGACCCGTCGGGCGCAAACTCGATTTCCTGTGCCAGGAATTCAACCGCGAAGCCAATACGTTGTGCTCGAAATCGTCCAGCATCGACCTGACCCGCATCGGCCTCGATCTCAAGGCCGCCATCGACCAGATGCGCGAGCAGGTCCAGAACATCGAGTGATCCCCCCATGACCGACACCGACGCCTCTTCCGACTCCCCCTCCGGCATCCGCCGCCGTGGGCTCATGCTCGTCCTCTCCTCCCCCTCCGGCGCGGGCAAGTCCTCCATCTCCCGCGCCCTTCTGGAGCAGGATTCCCGCCTCGCCATGTCGGTTTCGATCACCACCCGCCCCCCCCGGCCGGGGGAAGTGGACGGAAAGGATTACTTCTTCGTCTCGCCGGAGCGATTCCAGCAAATGGCCGAGGGCAACGAACTCCTGGAACACGCCCGCGTCTTCGACAACCACTACGGCACGCCGCGCGGAGCGGTGGAGGCCGCCTTGCGCGACGGGCGCGACGTGCTGTTCGACATCGACTGGCAAGGCACCCAGCAATTGGAGAGCAACGCCGGCAAGGACCTGGTCAGCGTGTTCATCCTTCCCCCCTCCGTGGAGGAGTTGGAGCGCCGGCTTCACACCCGCGCCCAGGACAGCGAGGAGGTCGTGCGGAAACGCATGTCCAAGGCGGCCGACGAGATGAGCCACTGGCCCGAATACCAGTACATCGTCGTCAACGAGGACCTGGAGCGGAGCATTCAAAGCGTGCTGTCGATTCTGAACGCCGAGCGCCTGCGCCGCGACCGCCGGGTCGGCATGGCCGAATTCGTCAACCGCATGCGGCGCGGGTGATCGGGATACCCGGCAGAATTGGCCCCCCCCGGCAGGAATTGCCCGCCCGCCCCTCCACCGCCGCGCTCTATCCTGTTGATGGACAACAGTTTCTGATTTGGCATCCGTCTTGCGAAGGCTCCTGCGACGAAATTCGTCCGGTCCTTGGGAAACGAGCCCGGCCGGACCAGGAAGCGGAGCGGCGCCATGTCTCTTTGGGGTGCATTCAACAGCAGTACCAACGCCATGATGGCGCAAAGCATCGGGCTGGGCTCGATCAGCCAGAACATCGCGAACACGAACACGAACGGCTACAAGAAAGTCGATACCGAGTTCAAGACGATGTTGTCGGACAGCACCCCGAAGATCGATTTCTATTCCGTGAACGCGGTAAGGCGTCAACTCGTGGACGTTCAGGGGCAGATTCTGACCACGGGCCGGACTTACGATCTGGGCATCAGCGGCAACGGATTCTTCATCGTCGGCAAGGATGCCCTCAGCACCACATCGGCGGCCTCGGGAACGGCCTCGGTTTCAAGTTATCTCTATACCCGCGACGGCAGTTTCATCGCCCAGCCCTACAACACGGATTCGGATGCGAGTCTTGAGTCCGTGCTGACGACGGGCAGCGGCCGGCCGGTGTTGGGCTACAGCATCGATCCCGCGACCGGCGCCGTCGGCTCCTCGTTGGGATTGGTGACGGTGAAGAACGAGGGGGCGATCGATGGCGTCGCCACGTCCGAGGTCACGATTCAGGGCAATGTCGATGCGTCTCCGGGAACGGAGTCCCAGGTTCTCAGCATTCCCGTCGTCGACAACGCCTACGCGGTGAAATCGTTGGCGACCCAATGGACCCAGTCGTCCCCCAATAACTGGCGGGTGAAATTCACGGTCGGCAGCGGCGTTTCGGCGACGCCGAAGACCGCCGACGCCACCGCCGCCACCACGGCGGAGACGAACAAGACCGCCGCCGATCTCGCCTATGAAAACGCCCTGGTGGCGTCGGGGGGAAATGCCCTGGACGCCGGTGTCGTCGCCGCCAAAACCGCCCGCGACGCCGCCGACACGGCGCTTGCGGACGCGATCGCGACGGCGCTGGGCGATACGGCGGCGGCGGCCGTCGTCGCCGCGAACACCGCGAAGACGACCGCCGACGCCGCCTACGACGCCGCGTTCGCGGCGGCCGGCGCCAATGCCGCCGATGCGACCGTCGTGTCCACCAAGTCCACCAAGGACTCGACCGACATTCTCTGGACCACCGCGCTCGCGAACAACGCCGATCCGACGACCGTTCCGGTGTCCTTCACCAGCAATGGAATCTTCTCGTCCACCAATCCCGTCTCCATCACCGTCACCTGGGCCGACGCGACCACGAGCGACATCTCCATCGATCTCTCGGAGCTGACCCAGTTCGACGGCGCCACGCGGACCAAGGCGTTCACCCAGAACGGCTACGAAAGCGGATACTTCTACAACAGCACCTTCGACGAGACGGGAACCTTGAGCTTCAGCTATACCAACGGGATACAGAGGGACATGTACCGGCTGCCGCTGGCGACCTTCCCCGCGCCCAATTCGCTGGAAGCCCTGTCCGGAACCCTGTTCGCCCAGAGCGCGGAATCGGGAAAGCCGCTGGTGGGCACCGTCGGGATCAACGGCGGAACGCGCCTGTCGGTCGGATCGGTGGAACTGTCCAACGTCGACATCGCCGACGAGTTCACCAAGATGCTGG
>JADGDA010000202.1 GCA_015228695.1 Alphaproteobacteria bacterium | reverse complement strand
CGTGGCGTACGGCACGGACATACAGAACCTGAGCGACCTCCTTTTCCATCTTCTTGGTTTTCCCATCATCAGGGTCAGGCGGAGGACCGGCGACGCGGACTCGCCGATGGTCCGCCTGAGCTTCAGGGACCTCCTCAAGTTCTGCTATCTGGAGCAGGAGGATCTGGACTCCTCGTTCTTCCGGCTGAACACCCCCGTACTCGCCGAAAAGAGCAAGGATTCCCTGAACTTCTTCACCGGCTACTACAGCGAGCGGCTCAGTTCGCTTGAGGTCGAACTCCAGTCCCTTCGCGCCGAACAGCGGTCGAAGCGGGACGCCGCCAAGAAGATTTCTGAATTCCTTGCCGGCTTTGGCTTTTCGTCCGAGACCGAGATCGAATCCCAGTTGGACGCGGCCCGCGTAAGGTCGGAGGAGATCGCCGTGTGGCTCGCGGAGGATAAGCAGACCTACGCGTCGGAAACCCACTTTGCGGATGAGCGGCGTCTTCGGCTGCGCCATCTGTCCGACCAGCTACTCAAGGAACAGGAGGTCGCGGAAGACCTTCAACTGCGAATCGCGGAACAGAAGGAGCTGCGCTCCGAACTCATCGCGATGAAATTCAAGACTGACCGGGCCAATCGGGCCAGGGAGGTGCTGGCAGGGAGCGCGTTCGAGAACTGTCCCAATTGCGGGCGGCCGCTGTCGGAGCATCGGCCGCGTCCGGAAGGGGCGTGCCGTGTTTGCCTTCAAGGGGACGAGGAACCGGCTCGGCCACTCGACGCCACCCGTGTCAGAAGTGACCTTGAGGCCAGGATATTGGACATCGACGGATCCATACGCCGCCATGAGGCCGCGTTGGTGACGCAACGCAAGAGGGTGGAGGGCATCCGTTCGGAGAAGTTCGTCTTGGACCGCGAGTTGGAGAGTCTGCTTTCGACCTATGAGACGGACAGGATCGCCCGCTTCCGCGACAAGGAAAGGGAAATGGCCGAGGCCGGGGAGAGGATGCGCCTTCTCAAGCGTGTCCGGGAAATGCCCGGCGCGGTCTCCAAGATGCTTGAGGAGGCCGATGCGATGTCGACGGACATCGGGCGCGTCGAGCGCGACATCGTCGACGAGCAGCAAAAACTAAGTCACGCCGACAGGAACTTCGCGGATCTTGAGCGGAACTTCCTTGAGGCGCTCCTGGCCGTGCGTGTGCCCGGCGTGCATAGGACGGACAAGGTCGCCTTCAACAGGAAGACCCTGATCCCGGAAATCTGGCCCGGCGGCGACGAGGGACAGGCGTACAGTTTCTACAACGCCGGAAGCGGCGGCAAGAAGACCCTGATCACCATCTGCTTTGCGTTGGCGCTGCATCGGACCGCCGCCGCGAACGGAATGCCGGTCCCGAGCATCCTGATGATTGACACGCCGCTGAAGAACATCACTCCCGACATCAACCCCGCGCTGGTCTCCGCCTTCTACGAATATCTGTACGGGGTTGCCGAGGGGGACCTCAAGGGACATCAGGTCGTCATCATCGACCAGCTTCTCGTCGAGCCGCCGGAAGAGAGCGAGCTCGACTTCAGCGAGCGCTTCATGACAGTGGGGGACCCAGACCATCCTCCGCTGATCTCCTATTACGAAGGCCCTTAGCCCTGAAGGCAGGCCTGGGACGGGCAGGAGGTCCAAAGAACGGGGAAGGCAGGAGGATGGGCCAAGTCTTGATGGCTATCCATTGGTGGGCTAGCTTTTCCCTTCCTCCGGCGTCGCAGCCGCCACTTGGGCGGCAACCGCCGCACCGAGCTTTCGGTACGCCTTCCTGCGGCTACTTTCCCCTAAGGGATCTCGCCCTCGTCCCCGCACGATTCGATCAACCCCTTCAGACGTTCCGCCAACTCGTCCGGCGAAAGGCGGTCAGCCCCCCTCAGGGCACACTCCCACACGACGAACATCCGCCATCCGCACACCTTCAGGCGCCTTGCGGCCTCCTTGTCCCGTTCGGCGTTGCGTTCCAGCTTGGTCTCCCAGAACTCCGTCCGGGTCGCCGGCATGCGAGAGTTCCGGCAACCGTGCCGGTGCCAGAAGCAGCCATGCACGAATACCACGGCCCGCCAGCGGGGAAGCTCCACGTCAGGGTTTCCGGGAAGGTCGCGGCGGTGCAGGCGGAACCGGAAACCGAGGGAATGGAGGCACCGTCTGACCAGCATCTCCGGCTTGGTGTCCTTGCCCCGGATGCCGGCCATGTTGCGTGAGCGCTGCTCCGGGGTGAGGCGGTCCGCCATCAGAGTCCACCGACGAGCGCCACGGCCTCCGCAAGGATGCGCCGTGGGACGTCGGGGGCCGCATCCGCCGGGAGGGAGAACGCGCCGATCCCGAATTCGGCGCGGTAGCCGGCGTGGAAGAACCTCGCGGGGTTCCCCGCCGCCATCCAGTCCCCGGCAGGCTCGATCCGCTGGGGCGAAAGCAGGAACGAACCGACGAGCAGGGGGCGGGTCGTGCCTCCCCTGTATTCGATGATGGCGTCGCGGTAGGTGTGGGCCGAGGTCATCGCGTCGGACACGCCTCCATCGATCCGGTATTTGGCGTCGAGCGCCACGGCGACGGGGCGACCCTCCACTGCGACCACGATGTCGGGGACCATTGTCCGGCTCGACGAGCCGACGCCTGTCGGATCCCGCCAGCATTCGCCGTAAGCTCGCTGGAATGCGACCGTTATCCTGCCCGCTTTCGCCTCCACCTGCTCGCGGGCGATTTCGACGCCGCCCGACGAGACCTTGAACAGCCGGGAGAGGTCGACGGCTCCGCCTTCCATGTCGGCGGAGGCCCGGACCAGACGCAGGTAGGCCCACAGCTCGTACAGCTCGTGGGTACGGGCGAGAGGAAGGTCAAGGAAGTCGCCGAACACCGGGGTCACGCCGAGAACCATCTCCTCGTGAAGCCGCATGAACTCCCTGTACCGCGGCTCATGCCTGAACAGGGGTGTGGCCTCAGGCCTCGGCGGCGCTTCGCCGACCCCGTCGAAGAGTGGCAGAGCGAGAAGGGACGTCAGCGTCCGCCCGGCGGCCCTCATCCTCGCGGCGGCCCCGCCTTTCCTGCTTTCGGGCGGCGCGGCCGCGAGGAGGTCGCCGGCGTCGCAGAGCCACTGGCCCCAGTGGCGGAGACACGCCTTGATCGCCCTGTGCTCGGGGATGTCGAGGCTGGAGCGGCGAACGGTCTTCCTGATTTTCGCAGGCAGGTGCCCACGCAATGCTGCGGGGAGGACGGACGGATCGTTCATGTCCGGGATAAGGCGCGAAATGGCCACCGACCGCGCGATCTCCATGCCCGTGGCTGCCTTGGCCCGCCAGTACGGGAGAGCTTCGGTCTCCGCGACAAGCGTTCGACGTGGCGAAGCGTCGATCGACCTCACGGCCGCCGCGATGCGATCGGCCCTCGAACGCAGGTATTCCAGCCGCGCCAGCGGCGGGGGGCGACCTCCGACCCCTTTGGAGAGGCCGGTCCTGTGCCCGCCCGCGGACAGGAGGGCGAGGGTGTCGGACAGGATTTCGCCGACCATGACGTCGAACGCCTCGCGCGTCGCCTTGCCGACGGCGGGGTCGGTGACGAGCTCCAGGGAGACGGTCCGTCCGCGGATCCGCAACTCAGCCTCGGCGACGCCCGCGTTGAAGCCCGGCGACCACACCCACCTGCCGGTATCCGGCGAGCGGGTCCGCAGGGCCTGGAGCGTGACGCCCTCGACCGCCAGTTCGGCCTTGTCGGCATCCGCGGCCTCCCTCAATTCCAGGACGTGGTCGCGGGCTTCCTGGACCGCTCCTTCGGGGACGGGTTCCGGCGACGGCCAGACGCGGTATGCGACGTCCGATCCCGCCGGAGTTAGGTAGAGGGCTTCCACGGGATCACCTTCCGTTTCGGAAGGAGCCAAATTCGTCCAGTTCCGCCTCCATACGCTCCACGACCTCGATCGACCGCGTCCTGCCGTCCAGCGGCTTCTTCAGGCCGTCGAGCATCTTCCGCTGGGCGTGGGAGCCCTTCAGCTTCACGAGGACCTTCTGGACCATCATGTCGTCCAGGACATCCCCGGACGCCCTGCCTGCGGCCTTCGTCGCGAAGGCATGGTAGCGGATGAACTCCTCTGCCACGCGGTAGCCGAAGCCCTGCGAGTGCGGGGTCATGACGGCGTTGACTGCCTCCAGCGTCGGTGAGCAGGCGTCGATCGACGGCCCTAGCTCGGGCTCGCGGCCCTTCAGCTTTCCGAAGAACCCGGCGAGGTCGACCTTGGAGACGTCGATGGTCACCGCGCGGTCCAAGACCTTGTCGGACATGGGGTTGGTGCTCTCGTCGACGTTGATGGTGCCGACCAGGAAGACGTTGGGCGGGAACTCGATCTCGGCCCTGATCTCGCCACCGACACTGCCTTCCAGCGGCACGGAGCCGGAGTGCAGTTGGATCGGGTGCCTCGACTCGATGGCGGACAGCACGTCCGAGAAATAGTGCTCCACCCGGGCGAGGTTCATCTCGTCGAGGACCACGAACACCGGAGAGTCCCGGTAGGCCGTGGCGACCAGCAGCGCCTCAAGGAACGGAGGGACGACGTAGCGGTTGGTCAGCACGTCGTGGTAGCCCGTGAGCCCCGTCGGGTCCGTCCATTCGGGACGGACAGGACAGACGAACAGGAGCGGGTCGGGTTCGCCGGCGCCGAGGCCGTGGACTGCCCGGGCGTATTGCAGCGCGAGCTGCGTCTTGCCGGTGCCCGAAAGTCCCTTGAGGATCACGAAGTGCTTGCGGGGGAGGTAGTTCAATGCCTCGTGGAAGCGCTCCACGAGTTCGTCCACGTAATGGCCGCCCAACCCTTCGATGTGCCTCCTGATCTCCTTCACGTCGAGCGTGGACGGCATACGCCGCATCGATGGGCTCACCGCCCGTTCGTCGGGGAACGCTTCGATCTCATGGACCTGCCCGCGTCCGACCATCTTGCCGAGGTAGCCGACGAACTCGCGGGCCCGCTTCGAACGACGGGCGGAGGCTGCCGGGGGGGAGACTGCGGCGGCGATCGGAACCACGGGCACCGCCGGCCCGG
>JADGDA010000201.1 GCA_015228695.1 Alphaproteobacteria bacterium | reverse complement strand
ACGGCCTCGCGTATCGGCCGCTATTGCGAGTTTAAACCGGCGGATCTGGAGGACGTGCGCACGCACGTTAATGGTCTGTGCGAGGTGCCGGTGGAAGATGACTTGGTTGCGTTTCTGCACCGGGCCTCGCGCGGTTATATCCGGGAAATCAAGGAAGGCATCAAGTCGATCGAGCGCTACGGCCTGCGCAATCGCGGACGGGCGGTGAGCCTGAAGGATATGGCCGGGCAGGTGCTGCTGAACGACCGGAAGACCGGCAGGCCGATTGTGGTGCGGGAGGGCGAGTGATGCCCGGCCCCCACAATCCCGGACCTGGACGTTCTGCCGTCAATCAGCGGGCCATTTTTGACGCCCTGGACGGTGATCGCTGTCTGACCATGGATGAACTGGCGATGAGAACGGGCATTGATCGCCCGCTTCTTTCAATGGCGGCGGGTGGTCTGATCCGCCTTGGCCTAGTGGAGCGGGTGGCGGTCGGTTGCTTCCGCCTGACCGAAGCAGGCCGGGCGAGCAAGGCGGACGGTTCCGTCGAACTGCGCTCCGGACCTCGCGGATCAGTAGAAAAGAAGCGAGTGGTTGCAGGTTCCCTCCGCGCCCGACTGTGGCATGCGATCCGCATCTGTAAAAAATTCACCATCGGCGACCTGCTGGAGCGCGCAGCGCGTGAGGAGAGGCAGCCGAAAGCGTCAGCCTCAGTCTATTTGCAGCATTTGGTGGCAGCACGTTACGTCCGTGTTCTGCCGCAACGGTTGCCGGGTCACAAGCCTGGCAGCACCGGATACTTGCGTTACGTCCTCTTGCGGGACACGGGGCCTCTCCCGCCGTTGGTGCGCAAAAACCGCAGTGAACTGTTTGATCCGAATACCGGGGAGGCGACACCATGCCGGATTGGCTGACCCTGCTGCGGGACGAGGTTGGGCGCAGCAACATCACCCAGGCGGCGAAGAAGCTGGGCTATTCGCGGACTGCCGTCTCGCAGGCTCTGTCCGGGACATACGGGGCTGGGACAAGTCGCCTTTCCGCAAAGGTTATCCTGGTTCTGGGGCGGGTGTCCTGTCCCGGAGCCGGTCGCGAGGTGTCTCCGGTCGAGTGCCGGGAGTTGCGCTCCCGGCCGATGCCCACCGGCAACCGCAACGCTTTTCGTTCCTGGCAGGCCTGCCGGACCTGCCCCCATCGCCCCAGAAGCTCAGAGGGAGACGATCATGTCGGCAAGTAGCGACCTGCGCAATATCGCGGCGGCGGTCGAGGAGGCCGCGCGCACCGGGCGGGGCACGCCTGAGTTCCTGGACGTCCTAGCCGGCTCCGTACGGGAGGTCGCCTTCCGGGTGGAGTGCATGGAGGGCTGCGCGCGGCCCACTCCCGTCGTGATGGAGATGGCCGACTACCTGCATCGCCATGGCGTGCGGCGCGGGATGGTCGCGGTGCGCAAGGGGGTGCGGTCATGAGCGCCATCATGGGAAAACGGACCCTGACCGACGTGACCTGGACCGAGGGCAAAACCGCCCACAAGGCCACGGTGGTGGCCTGGTTGGGCGCCCCCGGCGGGGTGATGATCCTGCGCGATGCCTTCGACATTTACCACGTCGCCCGGGCCGCCGCCGCGCTTGGCGCGGCTTTCATGGACAATGGCGGCTCCGCCGCCGGCAGCGGCGCCGGCGCCGTCGAGATCATCGGCGGCCCGGCCACCGTGGAGTCCGCTCTGGCGGCGGCCGAGGCGGCGTTTACCGGCCACGATCACGGCTCCGTCACCGCCCTGATCGGCACTCTGGCGTTGGGGGTGATCGCCAGCCGCGTCAGGCAAGTCGAGGGGGCAGCCCATGCCGACCGTTGACGAGATCAAGACCCTGGTCGCCGCCGACTACCGCCTGCGCGTCGTCGATCTGACGGGCGATCGGCGCGGCGGCGACGCCTGCGAGGCGCGGCATGTGGCGATGTCTCTGGCCAAGACCCTGACCGGGAACTCGCTGCCGGCGATCGGCCGCCTGTTCGGCCACCGTGATCATACCACCGTGTGGAATGCAGTGCGCCGAATCGCCAAGCGCCAGGGCGCGGAGCCGGAACTGGCCGCCCGCATCGCCCGCCTGACGGCCCTGCTGGGCGACGACGGCGAGACGACAACCGCGATGGCGCGGGCCGGAGCGGCGGCGGTGCAGGAGACTCTGCGCGCGGCTCTGGCCGCCCATGTGGCGGCGATCACCGCCGCGATCGACCGCGATCCCATCGGTGCGCTCGACCGGATGGCGGCGGCGGTAGGAGGCCTGGATCATGGCTAAACCCACCCACGCCGCCATTCCCGGCACCGGCCCGGTCGGAGAGGCCTGTTTCACCTGCGGCCATGCTGCGACTGTCGTCGCCCAGGACCGGCGCAGGAAGCCGGTACCGACCTGCGGCAAAGTCGCTGAAATGACCCGAACGCGCCCGTCCGACTGCGGACAGGTCCGCGCGTCGGACCGGGCGTGCCGCTACTGGACGCGGAGGGCCGGGTCATGATCCACGCCATCGTCCGCGCCCGCGAGCGCTACGGGCTGCATCTCGATCCCGGCGACCTGGATCGGATCGCCGACGACATCAGGACCGGCCGCACCGTGCTGATGCGGCGCCATGAGCATGGCGAGGTCCATCTGGCGATGGTCGAGGATACCGCCGTGATCGCCGTCTACAACCCGGACTTCCGGGGCATCTCCACCTTTTTGCCCCCCAGAAGCGACCGCCGATAAACAGGGAGAGACCGCCATGGCCAAATCGGCCGCCAAGATCAAGACCGCCGCCGCCGCCTTTGCGGTGCCGCAGACGGCGGATGAGGCCAACGACTTCATTGCCCGGATCGGCTCCGCCCAACGCGAGCGCCAGCGGCTGGAAGCGGCCATGAACGACGAACTGGCGGCGGTCAAGGCCCGGTTCGAGGCCGAGGCAAAGCCGTTCAAGGACGATATCGAGGACCGTTCCAGGGGCCTTCAGGTGTTCTGCGAGGGCCGCCGCGACCAGTTGACCGGCTCCGGCAAGGTCAAGTTCCACCGCTTCGCCGCCGGCGAGGTGTCCTGGCGCTCGCGTCCGCCGAAGGTGAATATCCGGGGGGTGGAGGCGGTGTTGGAGGCGCTGAAACGCTTGGGCTTGACCCGTTTCATCCGCAGCAAGGAAGAGCCGAACAAGGAAGCGATGCAGGCTGAGCCGGAGGTCGCCCGCACGGTCCAGGGCATCTCCATCGGCTCCGAGGGCGAGGACTTCATCGTCAAGCCGTTCGAGACCGAACTGGAACAGGTGACGGCATGACCGACCTTTCCCAGGATGAGTTCGACCGCATCAACCGTGCTCTGGCGGCTGTTCTGGAAGACGGCGTGGGGTTTGGGGACTTTCTCTCCGACTTCGCGCTCTCGAACGCGGATCGGCTGGAGAAATACGGCCTCAAAACCCGGTTCACCGCCCGTCAGTGGGAGATGATCCGGAAGATCGAAGCCCGGATCAAGGCGATGGAAGATGCCAATGACGGCGAGTGATCCCCTGTTCCCTCTGACCGACGCGGTATTGGCGGTGGTTGCGGCGGCGCAGCCGTTTGTGGAGACAGCAAATATCAGCGAGACCCGCCGCCGTCTGAAAGTGGCGGTCGCCGGTCTGCGCCGCGTCCACGCCGCCACCGCGTTGCCGTTCCGGGTGCTGGCTCTGGGCGAGACCAGCTTTTCCTCCCTGCCGGAAGCCTTTACCGAGGCGGTACGGCTGGCCCGAACGGCTGGCCTCCCTTGGCAGGACATCGCCGCCATCGTCAACACCGTCCGTGAGTCGACTCCGGAGAGGGGTGGGTGATGAGCATCAATCCGTTTGCCATCCGGGAGTATTTCTGATCATGAGCATTGTGTCCAAACTGCGCCATTTGCTTGGCTTCAACCAGCCAAAAAATACAACGCCAACAAAAAAGGCCATTCTCAATGAGGATGCCTCCATTCTTTCTGCTGATTTTGGTTATGTTGTTGGTGCGGACCATAGTGCACACCATGTGTTTGACGGTCTTTGCGCACACCTCGGCCTTAATGCCGCGACGTGCCTTTGTTCTTCCAAGAAGCGAACGGTGTTGCGTCGGTATTTCTCTCGCCGTCGTCGCGGCGACGAGGTTGACATCACCTCACTCGTTATCGATGCGATGAAGAGTGCTCAGAGCCAAGTTCTGCATGGGCATGACGCCAACTATCGCCGCCACATGAAGCACGCCGGGCGAGCCGAACCGTTGAGTTCCACGGTCGCCTCACCGGAAGGATTGACGGTCATTGCTGGATTGCCGTCCAGGACTTTTTACAAAACGCCAGAATGGCGACGGTTACGCACAGAGGCGTTCCGCTATTATGGTGGCCACTGCATGCGTTGTGGCGCGAAACCAACAGACGGGGTTCGTCTCTTTGTAGTTCATCGGCGCCCTCGTGCAGTTCGGCCAGATTTGGCTTTCGACTTGCGGAACTTGTGGGTGCTCTGCGGCGAGTGCAGAGATGGGGAACTCGCCCGCTCGCGCTTGGCGCGAGAGGATGCGCTCCATGGCTAATAATCTCTTTACATCGGGCAGTTATTGGGGTTACCGTTTCCTCGTCGGCGACAAAAAAGAAGCCGATGGGGTTTGGAAGCTCCAAGATTGTAGGCGCCCGAACCGCGCCCCCTTTGTGCGCGGTTTTTCTGTTCAGGCGTGGCTGTGTGGCCATGCCTCACTATGGCAGGCGCACGGGGGACACCCGCAAGGGTGTGCCCGGTCCTACAACGGGTCTTCCAACCCCCGTGTGTCTGTCGCCCGGCTTTTGGAAGAGCCAGCGGCAGGCAGAACCTTAGATTGTAGGAATCTGCCTCATGCTTATTCAATCCACAACTACGGTCACTTTCAGCGGTCATTCGCTGGACGTCTACGATATCAACGGCACCCGGTGGCTAAGGGGGTCACAAATTGTTACCCCCTTGGTGATGTCGGAAAAGGCGTTGAAAATGCTCTTCAAACGCCATCGTTCCGAATTCACTCCGGACATGACGGGGATCATCACGGTGCCGACGCCGGGCGGGGCGCAGCAGACGCGGATATTTTCTCCGCGTGGG
>JADGDA010000200.1 GCA_015228695.1 Alphaproteobacteria bacterium | reverse complement strand
CCGTGTAGAGGGGGAAAAACGTCTTCCCGAATACGAACAGCAGAAAGAGCAGGACGATGAAGCCCACCACCTTGCCCGGAGGGAGGGAACCGCTCCGCCACTCGCCCTTCGCCGATTTGGTCTGACCGCCCCCGGCCTCCAGGGGCTCGCCGATCCCGGAACCTTCCGCCATTTCCCTCTTCCTTCCTCTCCCGCGTCGGGGCGTCCTCCCCCGCACCGGGTACGATAACAGGATGGCCGGACAAAGCGAACCGCTTCCATCGGATGTTGATACATATGAAACAAACGTGTATCATATGTTTCAAAGTTGGTGGAGATCATGGCTTTCATCGTTCTGTTCGTCACCTTGCCGACCAAGGCGGGCACCGGAAGGGTGCGGGTCTGGCGGTCGTTGCGGGCTCTGGGGTGCGCCGCGTTGAGGGATGGGGTCTACCTGTTGCCCGAGGATGGGGAGCGGGTTGCGGCCTTGGAGGACGTGGCGGCGGAGGCCGTCGCGGCCGGAGGAACGGCGGAGGTGTTCCGGCTCGAAGGCCGCACTCCGGCCCAAGGCGACGATTTGAGGCGGCTGTTCGACCGCTCGGCGGAATATGCCGGATTTGTCGGGGAGGTCCGCCGGTTTGGCGCGGGCCTGGACCGGGAGGAGGGGCGGGGACAGATCGCGCGGCGATTGAATGTCCTGTCCCGTCGTCTCGATCAGATCAGGGACATCGATTTCTATCCGGGAGAATCCCTCCGGCAGGCGACGGCGGCGCTGGAGGAGACAAAGGCGGCGGCGGCCCGGATTCTTTCCCCCGACGAGCCCAGCGGCGGCCCGGTGGGTCCGGTGGCGCGCCTGGAACCGGCGGATTACCGGGGACGCACCTGGGCGACAAGACGGCACCTCTGGGTCGACCGCATGGCCAGCGCGTGGCTGATCCGGCGGCATATCGACCCGGCGGCCGCCTTCGTCTGGCTGGCCTCGCCCGCCGACTGCCGGCCCGGCTGGCTGGGATTCGATTTCGACGGAGCCGCGTTCTCCCACGTCGGGACGCGCGTCACCTTCGAGACCCTGCTGGCCTCTTTCGGTCTTGACGGCGACGCCGCCCTGGGGCGGGTCGGCGAACTGGTGCATTTCCTCGATGCGGGCGGGTTGCCCGTCGCCGAGGCCCGGGGCGTTGAAGCCATCCTTGGCGGGCTGCGGCAAGCCGCCCGGGACGACGACCATCTGCTTGATCTCGCTGCCGCCGTGTTCGACGGCCTTTACGCTTCCTTTGGACAGGAGTCACGTTCATGAGCACATCCGAACGGCCGGCGCATCCCTCCTTCTGGGAAGCCTTCCGCTACTGGCTCAAGCTGGGGTTCATCAGCTTCGGCGGACCCGCCGGGCAGATTTCCGTCATGCATCAGGAACTGGTCGAGAAACGGCGCTGGATTTCCGAGAGCCGTTTCCTGCACGCCCTGAACTACTGCATGCTGCTGCCGGGACCGGAGGCGCAGCAGCTTTGCATCTACATCGGCTGGCTCCTGCACCGGACCTGGGGCGGCATCGTCGCCGGGACGCTGTTCGTCCTGCCCTCCCTCGCGATCCTGACCGGCCTGACCTACGTCTACGTGACCTTCGGCGACCTCAGGATCGTCCAGGGGCTGTTTGCCGGCATCAAGCCGGCCGTGGTGGCCATCGTCCTGTTCGCCGCTTGGCGGATCGGGTCGCGCGCCCTGAAGAACGCGGTGCTCTGGAGCTTTGCCGCCGCCTCCTTTCTCGCCATCTTCGTTTTCCATGTGCCCTTTCCCTACATCGTCCTCGCCGCCGGCGTCCTCGGCTTCGTGGGGGGGCGGGTCGCGCCGGACAAGTTCAAGGTCGGCGGCGGCCACGGGGCATCGGAGAAGACCTACGGACCGGCCCTGATCGACGACGACACCCCCCGGCCGGAACACACCCGGTTCAGTCCCGCGCGCCTTGCCGTTCTCGTCGTCGGGGGCTTGGCCATCTGGGGCGGCGGCATGGCCTTGATCTGGGACAGCCCGGTCCTGCGCGACATGGGCGGGTTCTTCACCAAGGCCGCCCTGGTCACCTTCGGGGGGGCCTACGCGGTGCTTCCCTACGTCTATCAGGGCGGGGTCGAGACCCACGGATGGTTGAGCGGAACACAGATGATCGACGGCCTTGCCCTGGGCGAGACGACGCCGGGACCGTTGATCATGGTGGTGGCCTTCGTCGGGTACATCGGGGCCTGGACCAAGGGGATTTTCGGCCCCGACATGCTGTTCCTGGCCGGCGTCGCCGGAGCCACCGTGGCGACGGTCTTCACCTTTCTGCCGTCCTACCTGTTTATTCTGGCGGGCGGGCCGCTGGTCGAGTCCACCCACGGCGATCTCAAGTTCACGGCCCCGCTGTCCGGCATCACCGCCGCAGTGGTCGGGGTGGTGGTCAATCTGGCGATCTTTTTCGCCATGCACACGCTCTGGCCGCAAGCCACGCCGTCGGCGCCGTTCTCCGGCCCGTTCGAGGCGTTCGCGGCCGTGCTCTCGGCGGCCGCCTTCGTGGCCCTGTTCAAGTACAAGGCGGACATCATGAGAACGATCGGCGCCTGCGCCCTCCTGGGCCTCGCCTTCACGTTCCTTGTTTGAGGAGGAGTCAATCCCCTCCCCCGTCCCCTCCTCCATCGGACCCCCCGTCGGAGCCCGAGAAGAATCCGTCCACGGAGTCGCCATCCCCGGACGAGGGGTCGAAGGGCAACAGCATCAGAACAAGGGCGGCGCCGATCCCGGAGGCGATACCGATCCCGGCCGAGGAGGTCAGCATCGTGACGACGAACGCGACGAGCCCTCCGAGAATGAGCTTGAGAATCATCTTCACCCCATCGGCAGATCGGCCGCGACCAAGGTCGTGAGATCGGCCAGCGACGGCTTGGCGATGGCCGCCAGACGGTTCGCCTGATTGGCCAGGGCGGTTTCGAACAGGTTGCGCACGGTGCGGCCGTTGGCGAAATCGGGGGGCTTCTCCGCATGCATCCGGGTGAACAGGCGGACCACGGCCTCGTGGTCCGCTTCGCCCAGAACGTAGCGGGAGGCTCCGGCCATCCCGAGGAAGATGTCGACCAGTTCGTCCGCCGAATAGTCGTCGAAATGGATGAAGCGGTTGAAACGGGAACGGAGGCCGGGATTGGAGGCGAGAAACGTCTCCATGGGACCCGGATAGCCGGCCACGATGACGATGAAGTCGCCGCGCCGGTCTTCCATGGCTTTCAGCAGGGTTTCGACCGCCTCCGACCCGAAGTCCCGCTCCCCCCGGCCGGCCAGGGCATAGGCCTCGTCGACGAACAGGATGCTGCCCTGAGCCTTGTCGATGACCTCCAGCGTCTTTTGCGCGGTATGGCCGATCCATTGCCCGACCAGACCGGAACGGTCCACCTCCACCAACTGGCCCACCCGGAGCGCCCCCAATGCGCCGTAGAGCCTGCCGAGAAGACGGGCGACCGAGGTCTTGCCGGTACCGGGATTTCCGGTGAACGCCATGTGGAGCGACATCTCCGGAACCGGGAGTCCGTTATCCCGCCTGAGCCGGCGCACCCGGAGGAGGTTGACGAGGGTGTTCACCTCCTTCTTGACCGTGGCAAGCCCGACCATCGCATCGAGTTCCGCGAGAAGGGAGCCGACGGGTTCCGCGAGAAGGGAGCCGGCGTCGGTCTGGGAAGCGGCCGCGCCCGGCGGAGATCCTCCGCGTCGCCCGAACACCCGTCTTTGTTCCGGCGCGCCCTCGCGTGCGCCGGGGGAAGGGGAGGGGCTTTCCCCCTTCAAGCGGTCGAGGACGTCGGACAGGCGCTCCATTTCGGCGGGGGAGACATCCTCGTCGGCGGCGGCGATGAACGTTCCAAGAGACTCGATGGACTTGACCAGTCCGGGGGCGAGGCCGCTCCCCTGGCGGGCATCATGCTCGCGGGCCAGGGAGAGGAGGGACGCGAGGCCGTCGCAACGGCAATCCCGGACATTTTCCGGGGGAGGGTGGCCGAACACGGCCTCGAACAGGTCCGCTTCCCCCCTCCGCAGGAGGCCGTCGCCCGCCATCATGTGGAGGGCAAATTCCCGGAGATCGCCGCGAACCCTGTCTTCCACGGCGGACGCGCCCGAGTCGAGGAACCGGCGCGCGATTCCCACCACATCGGCCACGACCATCCGCGCTTCCGCGACGAAATTCGGCATCGAACACCCCCGAACCGCCCGGCATCCGCCAGGATGTTTCCCAAGGGACATGGATGTTTCATCCTAAAGGTATACCCTGGCTGGAGCAATGCGCGCGTGTGCGGTCGGGGGCCGGGCGTGGACAAGGATGGGACAGCGGAGAGACTCGAGCGGTGTTTCGCCGCTCTGGCCGAGGCGGACCGGTTGATGGAGGCGCCGGACCTCCAGGCGGCCTATCTGGTCGACCTGATCCGGGCGGGCCGTCTGGAGATTGCCGAACGCGAGGTGGACGGTCTTCTCGCGATCCTGTGCGACGTGATTTCCCGAGCGACGGTCACGGTGCGGGCGTTCCGCCACAAGCTCTCGTCCGATCGTTTGGTTTCGCAACTCGGCCGCGAGAACCCCGGCCACGGCCGGCGCTTTCTCGTCGGTCTGCATCGATGGGCGGAACGGCGCATCAAGGCCGGCCAGATCGGGACCCTGCGCCACGCGCGGCCGGCGCCTCCGCCTCCGGGCGCGGACCTCGTCGCCACCGCGTTCCGGCTTTTGAGGGAGGATCATGCCCTCTATGACACCCACGGCCGCCTGGAGCGCCTCGACGGCCTGCTCTGGCGCATGTATCCGGATATGCCTCCGGGAATGGCCGCGCGCGTGCTCGCCGTCATCGACGAAGCCATGGGGACGGCCTATTCCCTGGCCGAACGGGTTTGGGAGGGCGGTTTGAGCCGGGAAGCCGCGATCGGCAAACTGTGCGCGGCCTGTCCTGCCCTGAACACGGCTGCCGCCCGGGCCGTCTTTGCCGAGGCCCTCTACAACGCGGGGAGATAGAGCGGTTTCCGACCACGTTGACCCGCCTACGCCGAAAAGCGCACGGTGAAGGCGGGTCAACGTGGTCGGAAACCGCTCTGGACTCAGCG